>JBEIDK010000107.1:0-11515 GCA_040383485.1 Flavobacteriales bacterium | reverse complement strand
GCAGGTATTTATTCGCAAAACCTATTAAGTGGTTCAGACGACCGTGATATTGTAAACTTATTTTATGGCTTTATCACTACTCCCGAAAAAGGTACTTACACTACAAGTTTTAAACAACCAAATGGTCAGTATAGAACAATTGATAATAGCTTACAACGCTCTGCACATTTAATAGCTGGATTTGAATATGATTTAATGAGTAATGTACAGTTGAATGTTGAGGGTTACAACAAAGAGTTTTTCCAACTAATCAACATCAATAACTTAAAGCAGTATGAAGACAATTCTACGAATCAAAACAAACCAGATTCATTAAAAAAGAATTTTATTGTAGAAAGTGGCTATGCTCGTGGTATTGATTTTAATATTAAATACGATTACAAGCGCTTTTATATTTGGGGTGTTTATTCTTTAGGCTATGTAACTCGTTGGAATGGCTCACGAAGGTATCAACCAATATTTGACCGTCGTCATAATATTAACTTAGTAATATCTTATAACTTTGGTAAACGATTAGATTGGGATTTTAATTTACGATTTAACTTGGCTTCTGGTTTTCCTGTTACTCGTGCTCAAGGCTACATACCAAATCAGACTTTTAGCGGAGGTATTCAAACAAATTATGTTACATCCACCAATGAGTCGTTAGGTATTTTATACGGTCCACCTAACAGTGGCAGATTACCATACTATCATAGACTAGACATTGGAATAAAAAAGAAAATAGTAATTTCTGAAAATAGTATTCTTGAAATTAATGTTGGATGCAGCAATGTTTACGACCGTAAAAATATTTTCTATGTAAATAGAATTAGTGGTAAAACAGAATTACAATTACCAGTAATGCCATCGTTAGGAGCTAATTGGACTTTCTAAATAATGGTTGAAGAAATACATATCGTAAATGGTCCTAACCTAAATTTATTAGGAAAAAGAGAAACAAGTATTTATGGTTTCGAGTCATTCGAAGACTATTTTTTAAAACTTCAAGGTGAATTTGAAGATTTAAAATTCCACTATTTTCAAAGTAATGTAGAAGGTGAATTGATAAACTACATTCAAAAAGTAGGCTTTTTAAATGCAGGTATTATTTTAAATGCAGGTGCATATACGCATACATCAATAGCAATTGCAGATGTTGTTGCTGCAATTAATGCACCAGTAGTTGAGGTGCATATTTCTAATGTTTTTGCTAGAGAAGAGTTTAGGCATACATCACTTATTGCAAAAAATTGTAAAGGTATAATTACAGGTTTTGGACTTATGTCATACCATCTAGCAGCTTTGAGTTTATTGAAATAATACTTATAAACTTTTGTTCATTTTTTGAATCACTAATTTATATTCTTCAATAATTTCAAATACTATCTCGGCTGCGGGTTTTATTTCTTTTATTGCCGAAGATATTTGTCCAATTTCTAATTCACCTTCATCTAAATCACCTTCAAACATTCCTTTTTTTGCTCGTGCTCTTCCAAGTATTTTTTGTAAATCTTCTTTGGTAGCGCAATTGTTATAAGCAGTTTCTAATTCGTTATAAAATTTATTTTTTATTAGTCTTACTGGAGTAATTTCTTTTAATGTTAAAACAGTGTCTCCTTCAATTGTGTTTATAACCGCATTTTTAAAATTAGTATGCGCGGAAGACTCTAAAGAAGCAACAAATCTACTTCCTATTTGTACAGCATCAGCCCCTAATGCAAAGCAAGCGGCCATGGAGCGTCCGCTACCAATTCCTCCTGCTGCAATTACTGGTATCTTTACTGCATCAACTACTTGTGGTATTAAGCATAATGTAGTTGTTTCTTCTCTACCATTATGCCCGCCGGCTTCAAAACCTTCAGCAACAATAGCATCTACACCTGCATCTTCACTTTTTAAGGCAAATTTTATATTACTCACTACATGAACTACAACAATACCATGCTGTTTTAGTAAACTTGTATACGTTTTAGGATTGCCAGCACTACTAAAAACAATTGGTACTTCTTCTTCAATAATTATTTTTACATGTTCTTCGATATTAGGATATAATAATGGAATATTAACGGCAAATGGCTTGTTTGTTGCAGCTTTACATTTTCTAATATGCAGTTGCAATATTTCCGGATACATTGAGCCAGATCCTATAATCCCTAGTCCGCCAGCGTTACTGACGGCAGACGCAAGTTCCCACCCACTGCACCAAATCATTCCTGCTTGAATTATTGGATATTGTATTTTAAAAAGTTCTGTTATACGGTTTTGTTCAAACATGCATTAAGTGTTATAAATTTTATTTCGAAACTAATTGAACAAATAAAGTCAATATTTTAATTGTAAAGAACCTCATTTAATTAGGCGTCCCTCAAAAAGTCATTATCAAATTTAATCTTACTTTGGCTTAACGCAATTTGATTGCATTAAAAAACCAGAATGATTAAGGCAGGTAGAGCCCTGAACGATAATGCAGGAGAACTTCATAGATTCAAATATTATTGGTATATTATTTTATAAATAATCAGCTTGAAACATTTGATTTCATTGGCATTTATGCCTTTTTGATGTTTGACTAATTAAGGATGGGTCTGGACTATATGTAGTAAATGAATCGTTGACTAAATTAAATGGAACAATTGAAGTAAATTCAACTCTTGGCTCTTTCACTTCATTCGAAATAAAAATTCCGAATTTAATTTCAGAAATAAAAGAAGTAAAACATAAAAATCAAATTCAATTCAAAGATATTTCTTCTTACTGATTTTACTCTTTTGTAGAGCAAAAACTAGATTTTAGGTTTTTTATAAATTGGCACTGTACTGCATGGTTCGCCATACATTATACTTTTCACAATGGGTTTTAATTTTTCAGTAAGTGCTATATATGCAGAAATAGGTACGGGTAAATTTCCGCATCCCTTAATAATTATTTTACCTTCTGAGTATTCTGATATATCAAGATTATCAATGATTTCTTTGTATAAATAGCTTTCTAAATTTTCTTTAGAGCCATAGAATATTTTTTTGGCATAAGGTTGCAGATATGAAGCTAAAAGCATAAAAGCCCAGGTTGGAATGACTGCATCAACGCTACATAAAATATTTACATAAGCGTTTTGACATTCATTAAAATTATAGGTAGATAAAAAGTCTTTTAAATCCTTTTCTCTAAGAATTAGGCCTTGAAATAATACTTCCTTTAAATCTATTTCAATTCTTTTTCCATGAATATAATAGTCCTCTAAGTCAATTGTAATTAAGCCACTTTGAGCTACCTTATTTATTATTTCCATTCCTTATCAACCTTAAATTATACTTTTTTCTTTGCAAAGTTAGCAATATCAATATTCAGAGTTATATGATTTGAGTTGCCATAAAAATGATAACGAGTAAAAGCATAGTTTAACTGCCATTTAGAAAGTTTTAACCCAAACCCAAAACTAAATCCGTTTGAACCTGGCCTATCTATTAGTTTTAACTCATTTCTTCTTTTATAATTATACCCTAATCTAATTTGAAAGTTCTTTGTAAACAAAAATTCACCACCAAAAACAATATGACTTGCGATATTTGCACCGACTTGTTTTTTGGGTTCTAACACCTGATTTGTTATTGGGTCAATGCTGTTAGAATTGGAAGAGTCAACAAACACTAAATTTCTTCTATTTAGTTGAACACCAGTAATTGAAATTCTAAAGGGAACATGTTCTAATTTATATGCTAATCCAACTTGCAAATCAAGAGGTAAATTCAAACTTTCGGTTGTGTATTTTTTTGTTTGGAAGCCAAAATTTTTAAGAACAATACCAGCTGAAAAATTTTGTGCTGGATGAGTATATGTGGCACCTAAATCGAAAGCAACGGCTTGCGCAGTATATTGCTCTAAAGAAGAAATTAGGTACTTAGTAGTTACTCCAACGCTTAAAACAGAATCTAATTTTTTTGACCAACTTATGCTTAATGCTACTTCATTAACTTGAAACTTACCAATCACTGTTGATGTTTCATCTGTTTCAATAAATTTACCAGCATTAAAATATTGTACAGTGGCAGCAAACATTCCATATTTTTTTTGTTTAGCATAACTAATTAAGCCATAGTTTGCATCACTAATATGGTTGACATAACTGGCGCTTAACTGATTATTCATTCTATAGTTTAGTAATGCAGGATTTTGCAAAGAAGCACTTAAATCAATGTCTGAAGATGAAACTTGAGTTCCTCCCAGTGCTGCAATTTTTGCTGATGGGTTAACGCTTAAAAATTTGAATCCTTGGTATGCACCATTTTGCGCATTGGATACTAAGTTATATAGTATTAAAATTAAGGTATGAGCGAAGTATTTAAATTTCATTTATTAAATATAGCAAACGTAAATTAATGTTTATTATTGTTTTGAGTTAAAAAAAATTATCGCATCAAATAAATTTTACCAAACTCATTTATAAAAAACTGGTCAGCGCCACTTTCTCTTCTTTCAATTTCTTTGTTATCAATTTCGGTAAATACTTTATAAAAATAAACTCCATTTCCAAGTGGGTCTCCATATTCGTCGGTTCCATTCCAAGAATATTCAGTAATATTTTTTCCAATTTTTATTTGTCCTAATTCCTGTTGCGTAATTTCTTTTACTACTTTTCCGCTAACAGTCAATATTTGAATTTTGAACCAAGTTGGCAATTCCGAACCAGTTAAAGTAAACACAAATTTTGTTGAACTTGAAAATGGATTTGGGTAATTCATCACCTGTGTAATTGATGATTTATTTATGACTTCAAAATTTATTGAATAGTCATTTATTCCGCTTTTATTTCCACTCACATCATTTGCTTGAAGTGTTAATTTATAAGTACCATCAATTTTAAAGTTAGACGCATATTCTATTCTTGCTTTATTATCAGGTAAAACTCCTTTTGTAAATTTTAATTGTTCAACACCATTTGCAGTAAAATAGATTCTTTGTGGAACACTATTATTTGTGTTTGTTATAAATACTCTGAAGTTTGAGGTGTCATTTAGAGCTAAAAACTTATTTTCATCTTTAAGTTCTATATTAATAATAGCTTTTGGCGAAACAATATCGCCATCCATAATGTGATAACCGTCAAATGTTACATCAAGTAATGGATTTAATTTGTCCGATACTACTGAAAAATTGGTAGATGCTTTATTGTTGAAATGATATTGCTCTAATTGGTCATATTTATTTAAAGTTGTAACAAATGGATTAGCTTCAATCCACAATTTGTAATTCCCTAAAAGAGCTTTAGTGTCAATTGAAATTGTTGGTAATTGAGATTCATTTACTAACAATGAGTCTTGTCTAGGGAAAGGCAATTCAATAATACTTTTGTCTGGCTTCTCAATCCAATACTTTATCAATAAGCTATCCATGTTTGCATCACTGATATTAGTTATTGGCATTGTCATCTTAAATTTTTCTCCTTGTTGAACTTCAGTATTATTAACAACAAACCCTTCATTAGTATTTAAAGCACATTCTGGAGCTGGTTCATAAAGTATATGCCAATTTTTAAGTTGAGATGATGATTGAGTAATTGAGTCTTTATTGAAAAAATTGAGTTTTAAGTAAGGATAAGTTATTGCATTTATATTGGAAAGAGGGATCTTGTTAATTTGTAAATTATTAGAATATAAAGTATCTAAATTTCCATTGTTTTTAATGCCTATAACTTCAAGTTTTGTAAAGTCATTTGTAGGTGTTTCGTATGACTTAGCTTTCCAAAACAAGGTGTCCCAGCGTGAAGCTGGTCCGATTATATCAGAACTAAAATTACCATTAGTAATATTTGATATCATATCTGCACTTAACGATAATTCAAATCTTCCAGGCGAGCTATTGTTTGTTTCTAAAGCAGTTGAAGGATGTCCCTTCTGACAAAAAAATATCCAACCTCTATTATTAGGCAAATACCTTACGCTATCCGAACCTAAATTTTCAAATACAGTTCTCAAAGAAGTATCTGCCCAAGCTTGAAAATCTCCCCTAATCCATGTATATACTAAAATATAATTTCCGTTTGGAACTGCATTCAAAAGCATATTTTTTAACCCTTGCATTTGAGACGTGCTTGATGGTCGAAAAATAAAATACTTTAAATGATTTTGAGCCGATTGTCCATTGTTTGAGTTGCCAAAATTATTGTTTGGATTTTGCAACACACCATTTAATGTATATTGAATTTCCCATGGTTCTAATGTTGCTGAATCTATAACTGCAACATGCAATGCCGGAGAAAAACTATTTCCTGCACTTTCTATTAGTTCGGCACCTATTCTATATTCTGTGGCAAACAAATCTGGGATTGATGGAATTTGGCCATTTGGAGCAGTAAATGTTCGTCCAATTATTGATTTGGTTAATGTGCCAAAATCAAAACTACGATTTAATCGGTTATATTTTACCAAATCAAATTTATTGTTTTTAAATTGATAAAATTGAGATTGTCCCCAACCTTTTTTATTCTTTATGTATTGAAAAGAACTTTCTTTCCAATTGAATTGTGTTGTTGAATTTGAATCAGGACTTACTCTCCAAAAATACACTAAACTATCTGAAAGGGTTATTGGAAGCTCCCATTTTACAATACCGCCAGCCTGTGTTATTGTATTCGATAATTTAAAATTACTATTAAACAAATCAGTGGTATCTATTTCAAATTTATAATTTCTTTCAATTGCAAACGGATTTAAGGTTGAAGCTTTTAATATTAAATTATTTTTAGGTATAACTGAAAAATTATATGGATATACTGGTATAATATCCTTAGAGATAATATCAAAATTTACTGTTATTTGATTATTGGTTTCTGATATTTCTTGAATAGAATTAAGAGGATCAATATTTATTTCTAGTTTGTTTGTTCCTCCTGCTAATATTTGTTTCGTAGGTAATTTAAAGTACAAAGTATCTATAAATTTTGTTGCAACAATTGTTTTTATGTATGTATAGAAATTTAAACTATCTGGTAAATATCTTTTAACTTGAATCAATAAGTTTTTATTAGTTGCAGAACCTTCATTTTTTATAATAACAATTACTTTGAATGAATCAATATCTGTGGTAACTGTAGTTGGTTCAAACAAAATTGAGTTTTGGTTTATGCTAAAATCTGGTGAATCAAAGTAATTAGGTTTTATTGCAGGGTCGCCATGCAACGTCATAGTTAAACATGTTTCTTTTAATAAATCATCGTTTGGCTGTTGTACTGTATTTATGGCATCATTAATGCACTCTCCAATTGATTTCCCATACATTTTTTGAGTAATGTTTTTTACTAATTCTGCACTAAAAATGCCATTTGGGCCTGCAAGTCCAGGAGCGGATTGTGCAAGGAATCCAATGGCTCCTTTTTGTGGAATAAAAATATATTCTTCGCTTACAAATTGATAGGTGGCTGATGCTGGTTGGTGAATGTCGCCAACGTTACATGAGTTTGCCATTACAAATGGATATTTACCAATATTATTATAAGAATTAGGAGGCTCAGGGCTAACATCAAAACTACTTCCAGCCGCATGCCCAAAAAAGTTCATAAATGAAACTCCATTTTCAATAATTTTTTTAATTGAATCAGCTTGTGCAATTTGTATCGGATTTACTGTTGTTTTTTTAAATGTTGTAACTTTTCCGCCATATAGGGTATCTTCGAAATAACTTTTGTATTGATTTAGGAAATATAAAAACTGATTTTGTTCACCAATACTTGTTCCACCTGCAAAATGAAGTACATTTTTCATCCAAAATTGTTTTGGTGCCGCTTCGTACTGCTGTACTTTTTGCAAATAGTCTTCTACTTCCTGATTATTTGTTGCTGCAATTCTTCCAATAGCTATTCGAGGAGCGTATCCATTTGAACCCTGAATTTTCGCAGTTATTAAATTATCTGAACCATAATATCCCCAAGTGGGAATAAGGCATGCTCTATAATTAGCAGTATCGTTTCTATTTAAAACAGATAAAATTCCTTTCCCAATAAGCAGTATATGTTTAGGAACACTATCAAAATTAATTGTGGTAAATTCAACAAACTTTCTTAATGCCAAAGGATTTTTTCTTATACCGTAACTGAATTGGTCATATAGTTCATCAATATCAGCTAATAAAGTATTGTAACCTTTCTGATTGCGATAGTTTGCATAATTTGTTGCGCTTTGAATTACCTTTTTATGAGTAACAATTAAATAATTGGCGTTTTGTTGAATAGAATAATTGGTAAAAAAACCAGTGTTCGTTACCGGAGTTAGGTTGGTAACATTTATAATATTTGACTCTGAAGTTATGTAGCATTTTTTTTCATTACCAAAATTTTCTGATAATACTGTGTAGTTTCCTGTTCCGTTATTTATCGCCAAAGTTCTTTGTTTATTTGTAAAATCATAGAACCAAACTGGCGTTGTAGAATTAAAGTTCGTAAATGAATATTTCGATTTTAGTTGAGTTGAATCGTTTGGAAAAAACATAAAAAATTTCGAAGTATTGTTCATGTTTAATAATCGTGCGTATTCATAGTACATATATGAGTAACACATATTTGTACCACAGCTTGAGCCTGTAGATACTGGCGTTACATTAATAAACATAGTGCCTGGAACAAATATGGGAGAGAAATTAAATGAAAATTGAAGATTTTTAATTCCATCCCAAATTGTATCAATTAGTAAATTGCCTAAACTAGGATTGCCTCGGTGTAAAATTAATCGATGGTCGTTTATTGTATTAAAATCTTGATTAAAACTAGCAATGTTGCATTTTATTTTAAAGTCGGGACCATTGGTGTATGGAAAAACTGTAGAGAGTGCAAATACTTGGGGAGACCCGAAAGAATAGCCATAACCTTCTGCTTCTGTAAATTCAGGATCAAATGTTCCAAAGGAATTCGTTTTTCCGTATGTATAACTAATATTATCACCATAAAGTCTTTTGGAAATGAAATAATTAAAATCGTTATAGGCTAAAAAATTTGTATCGGTTACGTTAATAATATGCTGATTATTTGAGTCATTATTCCATGTTAAATAATAGGTTGCGGTATCATTAAATAGACTAATGTAAGGGCTAAATGCATTAGTGCTATTATCATAAACTAAACTATCGGCCCAACCATCATTCTTTAAGCCATAAAACTCAATAAAATCATTGCTATTAAATACACCATCAGTATCATTTTCATTTTCAACATAAATTGGTATTTCTTTACCTCTGCCAAAAATCTGAAAATTCTTAGGATGTATATTTGTTAAATCTATTCCTGAGCTATTTAATACAGTTGGTGTAATTCTATACAAACCATCTACAAATACATTGATTTTGTAATATTGTTGATTGTAATTAATCCAACTATTTGTTTGCTGAGCAGAAGCAATCGAAATATTAAATATTGAAAGGAATGGAATTAGAAATTTGTAAAGTTGTTTCATTCAATTTTATTCATCAAATGGTTAAAGTTTAATTCTTAAATATATCAGCCCTGATTGAAAACAAATGAGATAATAATCCAACTTGTTGTCCAACGTTAGCAAGAGCATAATCAATATATAAATTTCCTTTTTCTTGCAGTGGAATTCTGAACCCAAGACCAATGTTTGGTTGTATAACTTGCTTTTTAATATATCCTGATTCAATAATTTGTTGCACATTACCTAAGCCACCTCTCAACCAAATGGTTTCCGCATAGCCAACTTGTATTCCCATTCTTGGGTCTAGGTTCCAATTTCTAGAACTGATGAATGCATTACGTTGGCCAAAAAAAGTATTTTCAATATTTAGTTCAGTTAAGAATGATAGTTTTTTATAGCTTAATTTTTTAGCAATTCCCAAAATAACTTTTGGCTCAGTTAGTTCAATAGAATTTTTAGGTATTATATTTTCGGTTTGAGAAAATACAAGTTTTTCTCTTTCTGTTAAGGTAAAACTCCATGCATTAAATGTGGTGGTAATATCCTTTGCCATTAAGCCAAATTGCCAGCCATTTTTTTTATATTGCATACCAAAGTCAACACCAAATCCGTTTGCTTTTGCAAAACTACCTACTTTGCGATGAATTATTTTAGCTGTTGCTCCAATTGATAATCCTTTTATTTTCAATTTTCGTCCATAAGAAAATAGAAAGCCATAATCGGCTGCTGAGAATCTAGTTACTCTATTGTAATCTATTTGTCCATTTGCATCAATCAATTCTAAGGTGTTTGGTATATCGTCAACGGCTAATCTTATTGCACTTATTGAAAAAGCACTACTCGTATCAATTTTTTTACTTACAGCCGCGTAATCATACTTTGATAAGCCTGCAAAGTATTCGCTATGCATTAAAATAGCTTCTATATTGCTTTTATTGTTGTTAGGAACAAGTCCTGCAGGATTCCAAAAACCTGCAGTAACATTATTTACAGTAGCAACTGCTGTATTTCCGGTACCCAAATACTGAGCACCTACTCCAATATTTAAAAATTCATTGCTGTATTTTCTAAGTTGACCATTGGCCAAAATTGGGAGAACAACAAAAATTAGAGCTTTGTAATACTTCATATCATTATTAAATTTAGCTTTGAAAAACTAATAACCCAAAATAATCAAATTTATTGCGAGTTTATTAAATAATATTGAATAAGTTGAATAAAGTAAATCATAAAAGACATTTTAATAATCTAAATTCAACACGTTTTATTGCTTTTTTACCTGTTTTTTTTACCCATTGTTTTTATACTAATTCAGAATTAATAAAGAACAATATAATTTATCAATTTGTTCAAAACCATTTAAAAATTGGATTACTTAGCCTAGATTATTTTTTTGTTCTATCCAGTTTTCTTATTACATGGATTATACTTGAAGAGTACGAAAACATTGGTAGATTCAATACACTTAACTTCTATATTAGACGGACATTAAGAATTTTTCCACTATATTTTTTTGTTGTTTTAATAGGATTTTCTATTTCTTTTCTTGGAGGTTATTATTCCTCTTTAGTTATAAAGCCACTCCCAGAATTCTATAATTTTCTATTCTTTATCCTAAACTTTTACATGATGGATCATGGCTTTAATTTTTTATTTTTTCTAACATTTTTTTGGTCGGTTTCGATTGAAGAACAGTTTTATATTTTTTGGGCACTGATTATGAAATTCTTAAATAAGCGGTCATATATAATTGCGATTCTCCTTATTGTAATTTCAATTTATTTTAGAGCAACACATTTGAAAAACAATGGATATCTAGTATTCCATACCTTTAGTTCCTTGGGTAATTTTGGTGTTGGGAGTTTGCTTGCATATTTATTCTTTCATAAATCTAAATTTGAGTATTACCTGAATTATTTAAATAAGAAAATAAAAGCCGTTTTTTATTTTATTTTTTTTGTTTGCCTATATTTTTATAATAATATTTTTTCCTGTGACATCTTAATTGTTTTTGAACGTTTATTTTTTGCAATTGCCTTTGCTTTAATTATTGCTGATTTAGCATTTTCTAAGCACCCAACTTTTAATTTAGAACGATTTAAGTTTACCAACTATTT
>JBEIDK010000106.1:0-11547 GCA_040383485.1 Flavobacteriales bacterium | reverse complement strand
ATAAAAAGACTATTAGAAAACAAGAGTCAACTCGAAGACTTAAAAAAAAATATAACTATTACAGTGAACTATACAAAACTATAATAAAAAAAACTGCCTCAATTTTACTTTTGAGACAGCCTCTTTTTTTTTGCATTCAAATTTAACTTGAAATACATTATTCATCGTACTTAACTAAGTAAATAATTAAGTTCTAAAAAAAGTATGGAGAAAAATAAAAATATACCTACTTACGATTTTTATAAAACATTATCGAATGACTCCAATTTTATTTTTGCGAAGCTAGAAGATAGCTATAATAACTACGATGCCTCATTACAACATCGTCACAACTACTTTGAATTAATTGTATTTAAAGGTTCTGGTGGAATACATGAAATAGATTTCAATACCTATAAAATAAAGAAAAACACCATTCACTGTGTATCACCTGAACAAGTGCACCTGCTAAAAAGAAATAAGGGTGTTACTGGTTTTGTCATTTCCTTTAAGAGTGACTTTTTTTTAGCCATAAATAGCAATAGCCAATTTCTAGAGAGTATACCATACATAAATAACTCATATATAAATCCAGTAATAGAATTATGTAATAAAGAAATAGTTAAAAATATATTTGAAAAATTGAGTGAAATTGAAATCGAATATCATTCGAATCATGAGGACAGGTTAATTGTCATTAACTCTTATTTGACGAGTTTTCTTCTAATTTTAAAACGAATATATTCTGCCGAAAATGCTGACTCTAAGCTCCCGTTAATGAAAGGTGAAATAGCCGTAAAATTTAAAAATCTTATTGAGATTAATTTTAGAACCATTAAATCAGCTTCGGAATATTCTGACAAATTAAATATTACTACAGGGCATTTAAATGATATTTCTAAAAAAGAATATGGTAAAACGGCAAGCGATTTAATATTTGATAGAGTTATTTTAGAAGCAAAGCGACTCTTATACTACTCACCAATGAGTATCAAAGAAATTGCAGGCATTCTTAATTATGAAGATGCGTCGTACTTTTCACGATTTTTTAAAACACATACCAAATCATCTCCAGAAGAATTTAGAAATCAAATCCGCGAAAAGTACCAATGATGCCATTAATTTTTACTTGACCAGGTAATTGCTTTAGGATAATTTTGTACTATTCATTAAAATATAAAAACATGAAAACAATAAGTAAACTAGTCATGAGCAGCCTCTTAATGATTACATTCATTACAAATGCTCAAAACAATGCTCCCAGCTGGATAAAAAATATTGATGCCTTACCTGACACAATATCCAGAATAAGTCCTGTAAAAGTATTATGTGACTATAATGGAAACATACTGGTACTTAGTACTTTTAGCAACAATAATTCAACAACACCAATCTATCGAATTAACCTTAAAAAATTTAGTGTAAATGGGAACTTACTTTGGACTTATACTTATTCTAATTCGCTTCCTATTGCTAATGACATGGTGTTAGACAATGCTGGCAACTGCTATATAGCTGGAGGACTAAATGCTCCTTCAACATTTCAAGGCTTATTATTAAAGGTAAATTCATCAGGTAATTTAATGTGGTTAAAAATTGGGACCACATCTTTTAGCGTTGGTAATTTTCAGGACATCATTATTAAAAATAATATGTTGTTTTTAAGTTCATATTCTGGAATAGCTAAGTTTGATTTAGCAGGCAATGAACAATGGTCAAACATATATTCTGTATTTGGCTTTAATGTTGATAATTTGGGTAGGGTGGTATTCTCAGGGTTTATAAATAATACCAGTTGTGTTTGCAGATTAAATACTAATGGAAGCATAGATTTTATTGACTCTACACATACAGCTGAAAAAATTGGGATTGATAATAATCATAATATATTATTATTAAAAAGTAATTTTCCAACTTATTACTTCTCTAAACTCGACAGTAGTGGCGCATTCCAGTGGAGTTACAATCAATTACCGGTAGCTCCTGCTTTTGGCGATTATGGAATGGAGGTGTTAGCCGATATGAATAATGATATACTATTAGTAGGTATACAGGATACTATTTTCAAACTAAATCCTAACGGACAATTACTCTGGAAGAAGACAATGAATGGTTTAGATGGTTACCAAATTTCAGCAAAGATGGATGGCTCAAACTTATACGTGGCAGGAACAGTATCAGGATTTGGAAGCGGAATTTCGAAAATTTCATTTTTTGATTTAAATGGTAATGAAAGTTGGAGTGCAACACATAATGGAGTTGTAAACGGTCAAGAATTTTTGAAAGATTTCGATTATGATGGAAACGGATTTTACTTACTTGAAAATTTAAACCAGAATGGAAGATTGATAAAATTTGATAATCCTTACTTTAATAATCCTACAAATTTTAGTCAAGTATGCGTAGATAGTATTTGGTACGACGCAACAAATCCAAACATCATCAATGTAAGCGTATTTAATGGTAGTTTAAGTTTTATTAATTATCCATCAGTTCAAATTGTAGCACCAAACGGAGATACAATTGCTAACCAACATGCATTGGTGAGTTTTTTTGGTCAAATTTATAATACATATCAAACTTATACTGATACAATTTTAGTAACTGGAATTAACGATTTTAGTAACTATACTTTTTTAATGAGCCAATCATTTAACGATACAACTGCTACAATCAATTTTTGCAATACAACTAATTCATTGATTTTAAAAAGTGGAAATGAAGTTAAAATTTATCCTAATCCTGCAGTAAGTGAAATTTTAATTAGTGGAATGAGCAGCTTGAGTAAGAATGAAGTTTCTATTGTTGATATGCAAGGTAGGAAAGTAATAACAGAAAAAAATGTCTGTGAGAATAAAAAAATTGACGTGAGCAGCCTGACAAAAGGTATTTATATGATAAATATTATAAACGATAGTGGAATCTTTTCCCAAAAAATGATAAAGCAATAGAAATTTCTATCCACAAAACATTCATATTCTTGGGAGTATATAAGTTGTTCTAATACCAATTAAATTAAGAATTTTTGGTGTAATTATATTCATAATTTAACCCAGATTATGCGTTAGAGGTTCGTAGTGAAACGCTAAAGCCTAATAAAATATGAACTTATGCGAATAAATCATATTGGATATATGATGCATGAGGAAAAGTTGTTTACTTCATATTTTGAAGGGGTTTTGCGTTGTAATAGAATTTCTAATGTATATTCTGGGTTTAAACTGTGAGAAAATTAATATTTGTCTGAAGAATTAATATATTCAGTTAAATTTGAATTCTGAAAGCGATTCTGGTAATAGAGGGTAATTCAAAAAAAACAAATATAGAATATGAATCTAATTAGAAATTGGAATTTTGATAACACTTATGCTAGATTGCCAAATTCTTTTTTTTCAAGAGTAAATCCTACAAAAGTTACTTCGCCTAAAACCATTTACTTTAATGATAAGCTAGCATCTGAAATAGGAATTGAATTTTCTACAAATGACGCTTTAGAAATTGCAGAAATATTTTCAGGAAATAAATTAATAGAAAACTCAGAGCCTATTGCTCAGGCTTATGCTGGGCATCAATTTGGAAATTTTACTATGTTAGGTGATGGGAGAGCAATTCTCTTGGCTGAGCACATAACAAAAAATAATAAAAGAATCGATATACAATTAAAAGGTGCTGGTGAAACACCTTATTCAAGAAGAGGAGATGGCAGAGCCACATTAAGGTCAATGCTTAGAGAGTACTTAATAAGCGAGGCTATGCATGGCTTAAATATTCCTACATCCAGAAGCTTAACCATTATCAGTTCTGGTGACAAGGTGTATAGAGAAACCATTCATGATGGTGCAATTTTAACAAGGGTTTTATCGAGCCATATTAGAGTAGGTACTTTCGAATTTGTACGAAACTTTTTGTCGCATGAAGATTTAAAATTATTTACAAATTATGTTATCAATAGGCATTATCCTGAATTAGTTCATTCAATTAATCCTCCTCTAGAATTATTAAAGGCAGTTATGGATAAACAAATTGATTTAATTGTAAATTGGATGAGGGTAGGTTTTATTCATGGCGTAATGAATACAGACAACATGTCAATTGCTGGCGAAACTTTTGATTATGGCCCATGTGCATTTATGAATTCGTATAATCCTAAAACGGTTTTTAGTTCAATTGATACTAATGGAAGATATTCATTTTCTAATCAACCTGCAATAGCACAATGGAATCTTTCATGCCTTGGAAGCGCACTTTTGCCACTTATAAGTGATGATAAACAATATGCCATTAATATGGCTCAAGAAGTTTTAGATTCTTTTCCGAATGCTTTTAGATTGAAATGGGAACAAATGATGTTACAAAAACTTGGCTTTAATAACTTAGTTGTAACTGATGAATTAAAAAATTTTATACACGAGGTACTAATTTGGATGCAACAAAATGAAGCTGATTATACAAACACCTTTCTTGCTTTTAATGCTGAAAACAATGTTTCAAAACAAGTTTACCAAAAAGATTCATTTAAAGTTTTACCAAATAAATGGGAAGTTTTAATTGTAAATAGCGGCAGTAGCACTAATAATGCAAATAAAATCATGATTAAAAGCAATCCATATTTTATACCACGTAATCATTTAGTTGAAGAGGCTCTAGATGAAGCCTGTAATAATGAAAACTATGAACCATTTAACACGCTATTAAAACTTATTTCTGAACCATATACCCCAAAAACTGAATATGAAAATTTACAAAAGACACCTAAAGGATTTGATGAAAACTATAGTACCTTTTGTGGTACATAGTAAATTTCATTACTATTTTAACCAAAGCAACATTTGTTCTAACTTATCTTCTACTATTTCTAAAATTACTAAATCTGGTTTTTCATTTTCAATAATTTTCCTATTCTCTTTGTATTGCCAAGCGTCCCAGATATAAACCGATTTACTAAAATTTTCACTTAAATATGGCATCATTCCGCCACAAAAAGAATCACGAATTATTACTGCTTTAGGCAATGATTTATCATTTACCTCTTTTACTACCTCAAATTCTACATTATATTTAAACTCTCCAGGCCCTTCATAATTTTGTTTTTGCCCATATACTGCCAGTGGCTTAAATTTTGGTATTAACTTAATTGAGGCTTCTTTCATTTCTTCTTCAAGACTTAATATAGTTGCCAAATTGCCACCATTTTCATTTTTAATCTTTACCTCAAAGTTTGAAATTTGAAGAGGCATAATCATTTGAAAGTCCTGTTTTATTCTATTTATTAATTCTGTATAAGCAATAAAAGCACCATAGTCATTCCAATGGTTATCAGTTTTTGGATATGTTTCAAAAGTTGACCTTGCATCTACTAATTTTTCTCTTAAGTCGATAAGTGGGATTTGAGGTAATCTTGATTTTAGTGCATCATAAATTTGGTCCGACTTAGGAGGTATGCCATAATTAGCCAATGAAAATGGCATAAATTCAGGGTAAATCCTTTGTTTAACGGGAGCAAAAACAACATAAAACTTTATCCCTTTTTTCGTTAACCAATTAGCTCTAACTTTAAACTTAGAAACTAAATTATCAACTTGAATTGCTGAAAATGGGGTAAAATTTCTATGCTGAGGTAATGACTGTGCTGCCCAATATAAATAATCATCTTGGCCAATTAATACCGTTGAGTTAGGGTCATTTATTTTTAAAATCTTTTTATGTAAATAATTATTAAAAGATACTGCTAATACTCTACCACCAAAATGGTCGTCAAAAAATTTTTCAAATTGTTTTGGAAATGGGTCCAATAAATTAATATCAAATTTTGGCAACTCATTCAACTTTCTATTCTCTGTATTTTTCTTTTGAGGCAATAGCTGCAACTTCATCTCAATAACTGGTAAAAGTAGTATAAGATAAAAAAGTATAATTACTGAAATTTGTAAATTATTAGCTTTCACATATTTTATTTTTAAAACCTATAGTAAATAAATGAGTTGTATGTGCTTGCGCCAATATAGATTAAGGAAAGAAAAAATAATCCTAATAAACAGATTGAATTAACAACGAACTTACTCTTTTTAAATAAAAAATTAGTTCCCCATTTTTTCTCTAAAAAATTACTAAAACTAATGTGTAACCCAAACATTAAAATTAATGCCATAATACCTACCAAAAAAACTTCTAAATTTAAGTATTGGAAAATTGGAAATATATTAGGCGTAACTTTACCATTACCAAACATTGAAATAATGAAAGTAAATGCCTGTGGAAGATTCTCTGTTCTAAAAAACACCCAAGCTATAATTACTATTAACATGGTATAAATATGTTTGAGAATCTTAAAAGGGAATATTCTTTCTACAATTCCTATCCTTTCTAAAACAATAAATAAACCGTGAAATATACCCCAAATGATAAAGTTGAAACTGGCACCATGCCAAAATCCAGTGCATAAAAAGACGATGAGCAAATTTAAATATGTCCTTGAAGTACTTTTTTGGTTTCCACCTAAAGGAATATACAAATAGTCCTTAAACCAGGTAGACAAAGAGATATGCCAACGTTGCCAAAACTCCTTAATTGACTGAGAAATATAGGGTAAATTAAAATTTTCAGGAAAGGTAAAACCAAAAATAAGCGCTAATCCAATTGCCATATCTGAATATCCACTAAAGTCGAAATAAATTTGAATGGTATAACTTATTGCACCTAACCAAGCAAAATAAAAATCAATTTTATCGATACTCATTTTAAACACTTCGTCAGCTATTAAAGCAAAGGTATTGGCTATTAGTGTCTTCTTTGCTAAGCCATAAACAAATCTTTCAACACCTGAATAAATTTTTAATAAGTTAATTTGTCTTATGAACAATTGTTTCTCAATATTGTGATACCTAACAATGGGTCCTGCAATTAACTGCGGAAAAAACATAAAGTATAACCCTAAATTTAAAATATTTTTTTGTGCCTTTGCCTTTTGTCTATAAATGTCAACGACATAAGAAATACCATGAAAAGTATAGAAAGAAATTCCAATAGGAAGACTAATCTTGGAGTTTTTGAGATGATGCCAGCCATTATTAGAAAATAAAAGGTTTAGATTATCAACAAAAAAATTAATATACTTAAAGTACCCCAGTAAACCAAGATTAAGAATAATTGCCAGTATTAACCAAAATTTCTTTTTATTATTTTCTACATTAGTATCAATTAGCAAACCTGCTATGTAATTTATAATAATTGAAATAAGTAGTACAAGAGTATAGCTAACTCCTCCCCAAGCATAAAATAGCAAGCTAAAAAAAACTAGAAGCGAATTTTGGAGTTTTAAATTCTTTATAAAAACAAATAATAATACTACAGGCAAAAAAATAAAAAGAAATACTGGAGAATTAAAAAGCATTGATTATTTCTATTAAATCATGAGACAGCTTTATGAATTTAAGAATTCAAATTAAGATTTAGCTAATAAAGTGGCGAAGGTTAAAGCTAAAAAAGTTATTAACAATTAATCAATCTTTAATTTTCAAAAGAAGAAAAAAAAAGGGTAAGCTACTTCTATCGCACCGCTCAACCACCTGTCCTTGCTACATTCCTGCCCTGGGGAATTTCAGCAGGAGCTGGTCGTAAAAGACTTACCCGCCGCAAATGTAAATAAGCAAATGAATATTACAAGTTTTTTTTCAACTACTTTTGTGCGCTTCTCTTGAACCAGATACTCAAAATTAACCAGCTAAGGCACTATAAAATATATCAAAATAATTTTTGGTAATTAAAAAATACATTTATATTTGCGCCCCGCTAAAAAAACAAAATTCAATAATTGAACAATGAAAGTAAGATCATCAATAAAGAAAAGAAGCGCTGAATGCAAGATAGTACGTCGTAAAGGAGTATTGTTTGTTATAAACAAAAAGAACCCTAAGTTTAAACAACGTCAAGGTTAATAACTAGAAATTTAATACAAATATTATATGGCAAGGATTGCTGGTATAGATTTACCTAAAAATAAACGTGGCGAAATTGGATTAACTTATATCTATGGTATTGGTCGTAGTTCGGCACAACAAATTTTAGCAGAAGCAGGTGTTAACTGGAACACTAAAGTAACAGATTGGAATGATGATGAATTAAATAAGATTCGTTCTATAATTACAGAAAAATTTAAAGTTGAAGGTTCATTACGTAGTGAAGTTCAATTGAGCATTAAGCGCTTAATGGACATAGGAAGCTACCGAGGAATTCGTCATCGTTTAGGCTTACCGCTTCGTGGTCAAGGAACAAAAAATAATGCGCGTACTCGTAAGGGTAAAAAGAAAACAGTTGCTAACAAGAAAAAAGTAACTAAATAATCTTAGTAATTAAAGGAAATGGCTAAACAACAAGTGGCTGGTAAATCGGCTAAAACAACCAAGAAAAGAGTAGTAAAGGTAGAAGCAAGTGGGGAAGCTCACATTAGCGCTACTTTTAATAATATCATTATATCATTAACAAACCACAGCGGTGAAGTTATTAGCTGGTCATCAGCAGGTAAGATGGGTTTTAAAGGTTCTAAAAAGAATACTCCTTACGCCGCTCAATTGGCAGCAGGTGACTGTGGTAAAGTTGCTCATGATGCAGGATTGAGAAAAGTTAAGGTTTTTGTAAAAGGTCCAGGCGCAGGTCGTGAATCGGCAATAAGAACTTTAAATCAAACAGGATTAGAAATTTCTGAAATAATGGATATTACGCCAATGCCTCACAATGGTTGTCGTCCGCCAAAAAGAAGAAGAGTTTAACAAAATGTTGAATGTTGAATGTTGAATTATGAATGATTTAGCAGTCAGCATTAATTTAAAATTCAAAATTTAAAATTCAAAATTACAAAAAATGGCACGTTATACAGGTCCAAAATCAAGAATAGCACGTAAATTCAGAGAACCAATTTTTGGTCCTGACAAGGCTTTAGAAAAGAAAAACTACCCTCCAGGGCAGCATGGTTTAGCAAAAAAGCGTATGAAGCAATCTGAATACGCAGTTCAGTTGCAAGAAAAGCAGAAAGCTAAATACACTTATGGTATATTAGAGAAGCAATTTGCTATTACTTTTGAGCGTGCAACGCGTGCTCATGGCGTTACTGGTGAAGTATTGATTCAATTAATTGAGTGCCGTTTAGATAATGTTGTATATCGCTTAGGTATTTCTCCTACTCGTAGTGGTGCTCGTCAATTGGTTGGCCACCGCCACATTACTGTAAATGGTAAAGTTGTAAATATAGCCTCTTATCATGTAAATGTTGGTGATGTAATAGCAATTAGAGAAAAATCAAAAAGTATAGAAGCAATTACTAATTCACTTGCAACTAATAGAAAACAATATCCTTGGTTAGATTGGAATTCACAAACTGCTGAAGGAAAACTAGTAACAGTGCCACAACGTGCTGATATTCCTGAAAACATTAAGGAGCAGCTAATTGTAGAATTGTACTCAAGATAGTATTAGAGATACTAACTCTGTTTAAATTAATTTAATCAACAATAATTAAAAATAAAATATAACAAACATGGCAATTTTAGCTTTTCAAAAACCTGACAAGGTTATCATGCTTAACTCAAGCGAAATTGAAGGACAATTTGAGTTTCGTCCATTAGAGCCTGGTTACGGAATAACAATAGGAAACGCTTTGCGCCGTATACTTCTAAATTCATTAGAAGGTTTTGCAATCACTTCTGTTAAAATTGATGGTATTAACCATGAATTTTCAACAATGAAAGGTGTTGTAGAAGATATGACAGAAATAATCTTAAACTTAAAACAAGTTAGGTTCAAGCGTCAAATTGATGGTTTTGAGAACGAAAGAGTAATTTTAAATGTTACTGGAAAAAATACTTTAACAGCTGGTGATTTAGGGAAACAAATGAGTGGATTTCAAGTTTTGAATCCTGATTTAGTTATCTGCAACATGGAAACTAGCGTTAAGTTAAAGATTGAAGTAATGGTTGAAAAAGGACGTGGTTACGTTCCGGCTGAGGATAACAAAAATCCTAATGGAGCTATTAACTTAATTCCAATCGATGCTATTTACACGCCAATTAAGAACGTTAAATATCATATTGAAAATTATAGGGTTGAACAAAAAACTGACTACGAAAAATTAGTTTTTGATATTGTAACAGATGGTTCAATACATCCAAAAGAAGCCCTAAAAGAAGCTGCGAAAATACTCATTCATCATTTCATGTTATTCTCTGATGAGAAAATAACAATGGATGCTGAAGAGAAAACACAAACTGAAGAATTTGACGAAGCTTCATTGCACATGCGTCAGTTATTAAAAACGAAGTTGTATGATATGGACTTATCTGTACGTGCATTAAATTGTTTAAAAGCTGCTGATGTTGAAACAATGGGTCAATTGGTTTCATTTTCAAAAAATGATTTATTGAAATTCAGAAATTTTGGAAAAAAATCATTAACTGAACTTGAGGATTTAGTTCACTCTAAAAACTTAACTTTTGGAATGAATGTAGCTAAATACAAATTAGAAAAAGACTAAGGAATTTAAAAATAATATTGAAGATTGGAAATTGAATTCAAAATTCAAAATTCAAAATTTAAAATTCATAATTTAAGAGATGAGACACGGTAAAAAATTTAATCATTTAGGTAGAACAGCTTCGCATCGTAAGGCAATGCTTGCTAACATGGCTTGTTCATTAATATTACACAAGCGTGTAAATACAACGGTTGCTAAAGCAAAGGAATTACGTAAGTACGTAGAGCCTCTTATCACAAAATCAAAAGACGACTCTACACACTCACGTAGAACTGTATTTGCATATTTAAAACAAAAAGAAGCTGTTGCTGAATTATTCAGAGATGTATCAGTAAAAGTTGCTGGACGTCCAGGTGGTTATACACGTATTTTGAAAACAGGTAACCGTTTAGGTGATGCTGCAGAAATGTGTATGATTGAATTGGTTGACTTCAATGAGTTCATTTCAACTCAAAAAGCTGAATCGAAACCTAAAACACGTCGTAGTCGTGCTAAGGCAAAACCAGCTGACGATGCAAGTGCAGCAGCAGAGGAGACAACTCCAAAAACAGAAGAATAATTTAAAATTATCATAATAAAAAAAAGGCTTTCAGAATTTCTGGAGGCCTTTTTTTATTGTATTGAGTTTATTGAGGCAAACATTTTATAATTGAAGATTCCTCACTTTGCTCGGAATGACAGTATCACTTGTTCGGAGGAGATGAAGAGTGCGACACTTTGCTCCGCCCTCTGCCATCCAATTTATTATTTGCAATTTGTCTTTCCGAGAGTATCGAGGAATCTCATTTAGATTCCTCACTATGTTCTGAAAATTAATGCAACACGACAAAACAGGCTTTTGAGGCAGCCTATTGCCTTGAAATAAATTATAATTTGACATACCGATATGGTAGTCGCAAAATATGGATTTGCAGTACTATTTAATCACGAACTCAGTTTAAAACAAATTTGCTCTGACTTGACCAACATTGATACAATTGAGTTAATAAATATGCGAATTTTAGTGCTACATCATATTAACTTGTGCTGTTCTGTTCTGTTCTGTT
>JBEIDK010000105.1:0-11548 GCA_040383485.1 Flavobacteriales bacterium | reverse complement strand
GACTATATAAATCAACCAATGGAGGAGTAACATGGACCCAAAATTTATTTGTTGGTAACGATGCAGGAATAATTGATTTGGTAATTTCAAATTCAAATCCACAAGTTTTATATGCTTCTGCTTGGAATAGAATTAGAAATAATAGTGAAAGTTTAATATATGGTAATGCTGCAAAAGTATACAAAACAAATAATGGTGGCGCAAGTTGGACAGCTTTAGGCGGAGGGTTACCATTAGACCCTGCCTCTAGAATTGGGCTAGCTATTGACCCAAACAACTCCAATACATTATATGCAAATTATGTTGATAGCACATTAGAACTAGGTGGCATTTATAAAACAACTGATGCAGGTTTAAATTGGAATAGTTTAAATATATCTGATTTAGTAGGAATGTATAATGGCTTTGGTTGGTACTTTAATCATATATACATAAATCCACAAAATTCTAATCAATTATGGATTGGTGGTGTTGATTTATATAAGAGTGAGGATGCGGGAAATACATGGCAGCTTGGTGCACCTGAATGGTGGACTTATGAGGTACATGCAGACAAGCATGATTTAAGATTCAGTAGTAATGGAATTTTTTTATGTACCGATGGGGGACTTTATAAGACGCTAGATAATGGAGTAAGTTGGACTGATGCAGATAATATACCAAACACCCAGTTTTATAGAACTGCCTATAATATGCACGACGCAACAAATTACTATGGAGGGGCACAAGATAATGGTACTACACGAGGCAATAATGGCAGCATTAATAATTGGGATAGGCTTTACGGAGGTGATGGTTTCCAACCTAATTTCGATGAGAACAATAGTCAAGTGTATTATGCGGAAACACAAAATGGTAATTTAGTGCAGTCAACTTCCGGACCATTTAATTTTGGTGGTTTTAATTCTGGAATAGATTTTAATGACCGTAGAAATTGGGACATGCCATATATCGTTAGTAAACACATTTCAACTACCTTATTTTGCGGAACCGATAAGGTATATAGAGTTGACAATGCTACTAGCGGCGGAGTTTGGACACCTATCAGTCCTGACCTTTGCGACACTGGTTGGACCAATTCTCCTAGATTTCATAATATTAGTACCGTAGAACAGTCTCCAATAAACGCTAATTATTTATACGCGGGTACAACTGATGATAATGTTTGGTTTAGTCCAGATGCGGGTTTGACTTGGCAGTATGTTTCATCTAATTTGCCTAATAGATACGTCACTCATTTGCAGGCATCACCGTTGGCTGCAAATACTATTTTCGTTTCTTTTTCAGGTTATAAAGATGGCGATAACACTCCTCATATTTTTAAGAGTATAAATAATGGTGCTACTTGGCAAGGTATAGCTGGCGATTTACCCAATCTTGGAATTAATAATATTTTGCTTTTTCCAACTGATGAAAATATAATTTTTATTGCTACTGATGGGGGAGTTTTTGTTACGCAAAATGGCGGTATTAATTGGCAAAGAATTGGTAATAATATGCCAGTATATCCTGTTCTAGATATTGACTTTAATATTGCTCAAAACCAACTTGTGGCTGCTACTTATGCAAGGTCTATGATGAGTTATGATTTAAATAATTTACAATTAGAACTTATTACAAATACAGCAACTATATCAATTGATAAAGTCTCTATTAGCATTCAAAATCCCACTTACAATAAATTAAATCTAGGAATAAATAACCCAGAGTTTATTGGAGCAACTTTAAAGCTATTTGACTTGAATGGAAATCTTAAGTTAGAAAAAAGATTAAGTAATAACTTAACTCAAAGTATAGATTTTTCTGAATTGAATCATGGTATTTATCTACTGAATATTCGTAAAGGTGGCAAACAATTTAATACTAAGATTTTAAAAATTGCGGAGTAACTTTTCGTGATTTAGTAACTAGCCAATTATTTATTAGTGTAATCTGGGTTTAATATTTTATGATTGTTGTGCTGTCTCATATTTATTTTTAAATTCTCTTTTAAATTAGTGTACTTTCGCTTTAACCAAAATATTAATAATAAAGTAAAAGATGAAAAAAAGGAAAACATTTTCATCAAGGATTATTAGTGGCTGGAAAAAACTTGGACCAGGACTTGTAACTGGCGCAAGTGACGATGATCCTTCCGGAATAGCAACCTACTCGCAAGCTGGTGCAGCTTATGGATTAGCAACTTTATGGACTTCAATTATTGCTTTTCCGCTCATGGCTTCCATTCAGCAAATGTGCGCAAGAATAGGATTGGTAACTTCTCAAGGCTTAACGGGTACACTTAAAAAGCATTACCCAAAACCTGTTTTGTATTTAATGTTATTATTTAGTTTTCCAGCTATTGTTATGAATATTGGAGCTGATATTGCAGGAATGGGAGCTGTAGGAAATTTGTTATTCCCAACAATTAATGCTAGTTATTTCAGTGTGTTATTTACAATTATACTTTTAGGTTTAATTATTTATTTACCCTATCAAAAAATAGCATCAGTACTTAAATATTTATGTATCGTAATGTTGGTTTATTTTATTGTACCATTTCTTTCAAAACAAAATTTTAATGTAATTTTCAAAGCTACCTTTATTCCTACCATAAAATTTGATAAGGATTTTATTGCCATTATTGTTGGGATACTTGGCACAACTATTTCTCCATATCTTTTCTTTTGGCAAGCTTCAGTTGAGGTTGAGGAAATGAAAAATAAAAGGAGTCATTTGGTAGTAAATAAGAAAATAATTCATGAAATAAACCAAGATGTAGATTTTGGAATGACTGTTTCTGGTTTTGTCATGTATTTTATAATTCTAACTACTGGTACTGTATTATTTAATGCTGGAATACATAAAATAGATACCGTTGAGCAAGCTGCAATGGCTCTTAAACCTTTAGCAGGTAATTTGGCATACTTACTTTTCGCAATTGGTGTTATTGGAACTGGCCTAATTGCTATTCCTGTATTAAGTGGTTCACTTTCATACATTTTTACTGAGACATTTGGATGGGAGCAAGGGCTTGATAAAAAATTTCATGAAGCAAAAGGATTCTATGTAATTATTGCAATATCATTATTATTAGGTTTGTCATTAAACTATATTGGCATAACCCCAATTCAATCATTAATTTATACTGCAATTTTATATGGTTTAACTGCTCCAGTTTTAATTGCAATCATCCTACATATTTCAAACAACAAAAAAATTATGGGCGAAAATGTGAATGGAAAAATAACCAATATTCTTGGCTTTGCAGCTTTAATTATTATGACTTTAGCAGCTCTTGTGCTTATATACTTGCAATTGGTTAGCAAATAATTTTTTTATGTATATTTTTTTCAGACAACATTTTTATAATTCAAATACTAGGTTTTAGTTTCAAACTAATACCTAGTAGGTATTATCTACTACTTATCTAGCCAACTTTTAAAATCATTAACACGCTCACGACTTACAATACCTTCATCTTCAATTAAATTTGGAGTGCTTATCTTTAATCGGCTGTTAAAATAGGTACTCACTTTAGATATGTAATTTATATTAAGAATTACTTTTCTATTAATTCTAAAAAAAGTTTCGGGAGCTATTATTTCTTCTAAATTATCAAGCGTATAATCAGTAATGTATCTTTTGCCACTATTGGTAACCAACAAAACAACTCCTTCTTCTGAAATAAAATGTGTAATATCATCTGATTTTATCGAGGCAATAGTTTCGCCCATTTTAACCATGAATCTTGTTTTGTGTTGTTTGGTTAAATTTTGATATACCTCAGCAATGTCTGAAATAACAATACTTTGCGCAGGTTTGTTTAGTTTTTTGAATTTCTCTAATGCGCTTTTTAAGTCAGATACACCAATTGGTTTTAGCAAATAATCAACACTATTTAATTTAAAAGCTTTTATGGCATATTCATCATAGGCTGTTGTGAAAATTACTGGAGTATCAATAATAACTTTAGAAAATATTTCAAAACTTAAACCATCTGCTAAATGGATATCAGCAAAAATTAAATCGCATTTTATACTTTTAGAAAATGCTGCAATACCTTGTTTTACTGATTCGTAGATGCCAACAATTTCAATTGAATTATCAATTTTTAAAATAAGTGTTGCCAAATGCTCGGCCGATAATTTTTCGTCTTCTATGATGATTGCTTTCATGAGATTATTTCTTAAATATTAATTCGATTGTCATTGTGGACTTGTTCCGAAATTCATGCTATTTAAAGATTACGGCCTAATCAGCAATGACAAAAAATAGTTTTTCAATTACTCAACAAAGGAATTTTTACAATAAAACTTTTTTCGTTTTCTATTATTTCTAATTCTCTATCAGTAAAATGTTTATAGCGGTCTTTAATATTTTGTAATCCGGTTTTTGATGATGGTTCGTGATTGGTTCTTAACTGCAGATTATTGACAATCATTAATTGATTTTCAAAAACATTGATACTAATTGTAAGTGGCAATTCATTTGATATTTCATTGTGCTTAATAGCATTCTCAATTAGAATTTGTAATGAAAGTGGAGGTATTAATTTATGCATAAACTCTGGCTCCACCTCTATTTTAAATGCAATATTTGTGTCGAATCTAATTTGTAATAAATAGATATATGATTTTATAAAAGTCAGCTCATTTTCAAGTGTTACCAGTTCGCTATTTCTATTGTCAAGTAGGTAACGATACACCTTCGATAGTTGATTTATAAAATCAACTGCTTTGTCTTGGTCTTTATAAACCAATGAAGACAATACACTGAGGTTATTGAATAAAAAATGTGGATTGATTTGATTTTTTAAATTTTGAAGTTGTGCTTGTAATGTTTCAGCTTTATAATGCTCAATATCAATCAATGATTTTTTCCATTTCTTAAAAAATTGAATTCCAATTTCTGAAGCTAAAAGAATGAGAGTAACCATTAATCCAATTATGGTAGATGACATTATGATTTCCTCTCTTTTTATAATAGGAATACTACAAACAATGTTGTCATAAATCATCATGGGTATCATAATTCCTATGATGCTATATATTAAACTAATTGGGAGTTGAAACAAAATTCTTTTAACAGCATTTTTTTCCCAAGCAATTTTTTTATCCAATATGTAGTCAATCCAAAGGTTACCCTCCCAAACAATAAATGTTATGATGATGGTAACTAAGTGGTCATAAATTTTGGGGTGGTCATGAGATGGAAAATGCACAATAGCATGTATAACAGCTGAAATGGCTATGCCACCTATTAACATGTATATGAACCTAATTTTGCTCTTTCCCATTTTGTAAATATAATTTATTACTCAAGTTTCTCTCCAAGTAATTCAATTTTTTCTAGCCAATTTTTTCTAAACTCTGGTTTTGAGTTTCTGATTGGAGAAACTACAGTTGTCTTTTTTACATCAACACCACAAAATTCCAGAATGTTTTTCTTTAATTGATTTATTCCCGAATTTCTATAAACCAACCAAAAGTAAAATGGGGGAGTATCCATTGTTGTAATAATATGGGCTGTTTTTCCTTTTAATAATTTATCCCACCAAACAGAATTTTCCTTGTATTGAAATGCCATACCCGGCAAAAATAATCTGTCAAAGAAACTCTTAGTATAACCTGGCAGTCCTCCCCACCAAGTGGGGTAAAATATAACTAGATGATCCGCTGTTTTTATTTTCTCCCAAGTGGCTAACAAATCAGGCTCTAACTCCGTTCTTTTTTGATAACCGTATTCTAAAATCGGATTAAATTTTAATTTTGAAATAATTACTTCATCAATATTTACATGATTATTTTTAGCACCTTTTTTGTATGCATTAACCATCGCGTAATTAAAGCTTTCCTGATGAGGATGACAATTGATGATGAGAATATTTTTCATGTTGGTTAAAATTCAACTTTATAAACAAAGTTTGGAAAAAATCCTATCTGATAGGCAGTATTAACCTTACTTGTAATTGGATTATAGCGTTCAGCAAAAACATTTTTATTATTGGTTACATTTTGTATGTCCAACGACCATGACTGAGAAAGTTTTATTTTACGGCTATTCTGAGTGTAACCCATTTTTATGTCAAATCTAAAGAAGTCAGGATTACGTTCGCTAAATGCAACAGCATCTCCTTGTAAAACTTGTTCACCTGCTAGTTGAGATGCAGCTAAGTCAACAGGAGTATAATATCGGCCACCTGCTTGTGTAAGCTTTATTCCAATATTGATAGTATTGTTTTTTGCTTTACCAACTTTAAATTCTTTACCAGCCAATATATTGTAAACATATTTTCCATTAAAAGCAGTGTTATGCTCTATACCATCGCTACCTTTATATTTCGATTCGTAAATTGTACCGGTAAGTAATGCGTAATAACCTTTGCTGAAGAATTTTTCAATGGTAAGTTCTGCACCATAGTTTGTGCCGGTTCCACTATTATTTAAATAGCCTTGGTTGTTAGGATTAAAGCTCGCACCAGTATTTAACATTGAGAAGCTACTAGGGGCATTTGTTACTGGCACGTTCGATAGAATCTGATAGTACACTTCAGTTTTAACCCTCCAGTCCTTGATAGGTAAAATATCATAGCCTAAAACAAAGTGCTGGCTCTTTGTAAAGTCTAATTCTTTGTTTGATTGGTCGTAAGTGCCATCAGCTTTCATGGTGCGATAAAAATAAACATCTATTGGTTGCATTTGACTATGTAATCCATATCCAATACTAAAAGTGCTTTTTTCATCTAATTGATATTTTAAACCAATTCTTGGCTCTACACTTGTTTTATTATTTAGCGTTAATGTTTGTGTATGAATACCAGTGTTTAAAGTAATTTTATCATTAAAGCGGTATTTTGCTTGTGCATAAGTTTGTATAAGATTAGTGTAGTCATTAAAATCCCAATACTGGTTCCAAACATTAGTTGAAGTTAAGAATCTAGCATTTAAATTCAAGTTTATTATTTCAGCAATCACCCCAACTTTATAGAATAGTTTTGCGTTAACCTTTGAGTTGTAAGAAGAGTTGATTGAGTATCTTAACTGGCTGGTTTTATTCTCAATGTCTCGCTTTTTAATTTCTGAATTTGTGGCACTAATATTATCTCTTAAAAAGTTAGATGCATTGTAGGTTCCTCCAATAATGGTATTCATAAATGATTTTTCATTTATTTTAATGTTATGTTTAATGCCCCCTAAAGCAATATCACTCGTGAAATAACTGTCCTTGCTTGGATCTGCAAATAAGTCAGTACTATCAATTTTATCGTGTAAAAAATCAATCTTACTTTTTGCCCCTAGTCCAAATAATGTAAAACGCCCAAACTTAGTAACACCACTATTTATTTTAAATGAAATATCCTGGTAAAATGGTGTTGCTGTTGTACCAATTGGTATTCCTATTTGCTGGGCAACACCTGTAAATGAATACCTATAAGCTAGCAAGTACGACGAACCTTTCTCTTTATTAATTGGTCCTTCAGTATTTAGTTCCAATCCAGTTAATGCTCCTAATTGAAAAGAATGTTCTCTTTTTTCATTATTACCAGTTCTAAATCCTAAATCAAAAACGCCAGCATTCGCATTACCATATTCAGCTGGAAATGCAGAAGTAAAAAAATCTGAATTTTTAATCACGTTGGTATTGATTGCACTTACAGGACCACCTGTGGTTCCTATTGCAGCAAAGTGATTCGGGTTAGGAATGTTTAATCCTTCAATGCGCCATACTCCTGTTGGTGAATTACCACGCACCACAATATCGTTCCTTGAGTCATCAGGTGAGCTTACGCCTGCAAAATTAGCTGCCAAGCGCGATGGATCAGAACGTCCGCCAGCGTAACGATTTACTTCCTCCATTGAAAATGAACGAGAACTAACGCTGGTCATTTCATTGTTTGTTTCATTTTTTTTGGTGGCAGAAATTACTACTTCCTTAATGTCATTTACACTTTCTTCCATTCCTATTTCTAATACAACTTCTTTACCTGCAAATACATCAATGTTCGATTTAATTACTTCTTTGTATCCTAAGAAAGAGATTTTTAAGTCATATCTTCCAGGAACAACTTCTGCAATTTTAAACTTACCATCAAGGTCTGTGCTAGCACCCATTGCCGGACTGGTATTTAAAATTACTATTGCAACGCCAGGCAATGTTGCCTGCGATTGCTTATCAATTACCACACCTCTTATGGTTTGGTTTTGTGCATGAGCCATTTGGCCAATTGCGTTTGCAATGAAGATTGCGAAGAGTAAAATTTTTCTTTTCATTTTTTTTGTATTTAACGATACAAGAGTAATTGCGTTAAATATTTTTATTAGTAATGAAATTGATGAACTGTAAGTTTTGATATGTGAGTTGTAATTATTGACTTTGTAAAATAACGAGTTGGTTAGGATTGTAATATTTTACAACATTGGCGGAGTTACTAAGTATAGAACCGAGCAGAAGCTAGGGTGATTATAATAACATAAATATCATTACCACAAGCGAGACGCTTGCGGGAGCGGTAAGGCAGTGCGAAGTGTTGTTAGAAATTACTTGAAAGTTGCCCAACAACTTAATGAACCGCCGGATACGAGAACCTTACTTACAGAGGTGTGAGAGGCGCACTCCAACAGTGAAAATTGGCGGAGCCGTCTACTCGATTATCAGTAGTGCTTTCTCACTATGATTGTCTATCAGTAGTTTATTCTACTATTATTTTCGCATTAATTATGTTTTTATTTATGTCTGTTGTCTGCAAGAAATAAATACCTGAATTTTCAAGCTGCAAATTGAATTCTCTGCCATTATTTTTAGATAGATATATTATTTGACCAAGTGTGTTGCTAATTTTAATTTCTTCAATATCGTTCGAAGTATTAATTTTAATTTGTCCATTGCTCGGATTCGGATAAATAAGAGTGCTATTATTCGAATATTTTTCAATATTTGTAGTAACTGAATTCCATTTAGCAATATTATTTACAGAGGTTGCTCCTGCCATAGCAAATAAACCGCCTACATAAAGTTCGTTATTGTAAACAGCTAATGCATTTACACCTGCACCACCAGCTCCACTCATACCGGTACTAACGGAAGACCAATTTATTCCGTCCCACTTTGCAATTTTATTTACTGTAAGTCCTCCTGTAATATTAAATGCCCCACCTGCATAAAGTTCTCCGTTATATAAAGCTAAAGCATATGTAACACTATTTGCTCCTGAACTAACTGAATCCCATAACGACCCATTCCATTTGGCAATATTGTTTGCAGAAATTCCACCAGCAGTTGTAAAGTATCCACCAGCAAACAATTCGTTGTTATATACAGCTAAAGAATAAACACCGCGAGCAGTGCCAGTAGTAACACCAGTGCCAACAGGAGACCAATTATTACCATCCCATTTCGCAATACCATTTGCAGTTATACCCCCAGCCGTTGTGAATACACCGCCAACATAGAGTGAATTGTCATATACTGCAAATGAGCGTACCCCAAATCCTGTTGCACCAATCCCAACTCCTGTTCCTAACGTTGACCAAGAAGTGCCATTCCATCTTGCAATTCCATTTGCAGGATTTCCACCAGCAGCATAAAATGTACCTCCAACATAAAGCTCATTATTAAATACAGCTAATGCGAATACCTGACCGCCAAAAGATGCGCTTACTCCTGAACCAACAGAATCCCAGCCAGAGCCATTCCATTGTCCAATGTTAGTTGTATAAATATTACCAACTTGGCTAAAAAAACCACCTGCAAATAATTTCCCGTCATACATTGCTAAGGCATCAACATGAGAAGATGCGAACACACCTGTGCCAGTAATACCCGTACCAAGTGCACTCCAAGTAGTGCCATTCCATTTAGCAATATTTAGTCCAGCATTACTCCCTGCTGTTGTAAAAGCACCACCCGCATAAAGTAGATTATTTAATGTGTCTTCGGCTAAAGTTAGAACAGTATTGTTAGATCCGGTTATTCCGCTGCCCACAGGATACCAGGATTGCGCACTTGCACTTAAGTGTATTATTAAAAGTATAATTGTAATTCTATGTTTGTTTTTCATTTCTTTTGAATTGTATTAATTAATTTCAAATCTACTAATAAATAATAAGTTGGAAAAATATCAATTTTGGAAGGTCTTTAATAAATTTCATTCATATGCAATATTAATTAAACCGCTCTTTAATTATTCGTTTTAATATTGATTGTCGGATAGATTGTTTCAAAAAACAAGTGTTGGCATTACTAATAACGTTTTGCAGCTACAAGAAGTTGGCGATTTCGGAGACGAAAACTGTCTGCCACCACTGAACTTGATACGAAGGACAAAGCGTCAATTAACCACTGAACCGCCAATTTCTTGTAGGTGCTGTTAGCGGTAGTTTTTCTTTCATATGTTTCAATTAAATACATCATAGTCGTCAAGTATGTCAAACCCAAGCCCGCCTTTTCTTACTGTAACCATTACGCTGTCTGCTTTATCAACTTTATCGGTGTCTGCGTAACGAAATACTAATTCCTTTTCAAATTTAAAATAGTCAATTGTCACCAGTGGTTTTCTTTCGTCACGATGATGTTTTGAGCCAATCATTGAACTTTTTTCTTTAATTAAAAATCTATATTCAGTTGTTGTCTTGTCCGCTAAATAATAATTGGTCGCCATAAAAATGTAACAAGAAACGAAACCCCAAGAAATTAAATTTTGCATTATTGGAAAGAAGTTTCCTGTCAGAATATATGTTTTCTTATAATGCTGTTTGTTGAAATAAAAAGTCGAGAAGCCAACAATTAAAATAATTGATATTGGAATATAAGTTTCTATAATAGTCTTTCTGTAAATGAAGATTTCAAAGACCATTAATACAAGTCCACAGAAACCAGTCACCGCATAAAATGCTTTCCAAAACCTCTCATTTTTCACTGTCTCGTATTGTCGTTTCTGTGTCGTCATAAAATTACCGCTAACTCTTATATATAAGCAATAGTAATTAATAATTTATTGATTACCAATTGCTATTAGTTGTGAATTTATATATTTATAAATTAATTTAGAAATATTACACCCTACTTTTTTTCGGCCTTGCGGGCTGCGCCGTTTTTTTTGCTGTGGATTATTAATTCACTTTTAATTGATACAGATTACAAATCAATACCAGTGGTGGTTTTAGTTTCTTCATATACTTATTGCTTTTCTGGATAAACCCGTTTATTAATTAACTCCCTAATGTCTTTTTTTGTAATGCCGTAGATGCTTAGAATACGGTGGGCTGCACTAACCTTTTTCTCATAGTTTGATTTGGATTCTTCTATTGGTGTAGTTAGCATGTTGAATTCAATTTCTTCTTTAGTGAATTTTTTATCTACACTAATTCTTAGTAAATCTTTATCTGTATAGTTGGCTGGAAGTATTACTGAACGTAATATCTTATCGTCTTCAAAGAATGTTGTTTTGACGTATATTTTAATTAGACCATTAACTTGTAATGTATCTTCTGTTATAGTTATTACTGTATCTGGTTTCTTTAGTGAATTAACAATTTCAAAAAAATGTATGAATGGAAATGTTGCTTTG
>JBEIDK010000104.1:0-11583 GCA_040383485.1 Flavobacteriales bacterium | reverse complement strand
TGCAAATACATACACCGATTTTTCTGTGTTGTCAATATTTCCGCACATGCACAAGGTTGCTCAATCTTATAAAATATTTTCAACTAATGCTGCTAACCAAGATACAACACCATATATTTATATTCCAGCATGGGATTTTCACTGGCAAGGATTCTATACTTTTCAAAAAATTCAGAAATTGAGTTTAAATGAAAATTTATGGGGCGTAGGCGTTTATGACAACACCTCAAACAACCCCGAAAACCCAAATAACCCGCCAGCAAACGTTTATTGGGGCGAACAAACAACTGATGAAATGATGATTACTTTTTTAGCATATACCCTCTATCAACCTGGCGATGAAAATATTGTTCTTGATAGTTTAATATTTGCAAGCTCTAATAATCAAGAAATGCTTAGAAGCAATAGTATTTATCCAAACCCTTGTAACGAAGCAATTTATATTAACAATAGTTCAAATCAATCATTTAATTACGAAATAATTAATTCTTCAGGAATGACTCTTTTGCAAGGAGTACAAAAAGATTCAAAGCTTGATTTGCAAAAAATTTCATCCGGTATTTATACTTTAAAAACTAATATTAATGGGAAACTATTGATTAGTAGATTTATTAAAAATTAAGCATTCTAGCTTCATAGGTAATCTTATATTTTGACAATATATTTTACAAAACAAAATTTAGAATTTGTATATTTTCTTAGTTTCGCCATTCAATAATTAGACGATAAGAAATTTCAAATATAATATTATGAGTAAGTTTGGTAAATGGCTTGGAGGAGGCTTAGGTTGGGCATTTGGTGGCCCAATTGGCGCCGTAATTGGTTTTGCGATTGGAAGTGTAATTGATGATACAAAAGTTGTTACAAAAGCCGCAGGTGTTCGTCCACAAACCGAACAAGGCGACTTTACCTCTAGCTTATTGGTTTTATGTGCTGCAGTTATGCGAGCCGATGGTGCTGTTTTAAAGGTTGAATTGGACTACGTAAAGGAGTTTTTTATCAGGCACTTTGGTGTTGAGCATACGCAACAACAAATGCTTGTACTTCGCGAAATATTAAAACAGCCAATTCCATTGAATGATGTGTGTTTGCAAATAAAGCAATACATGGATTATAACTCTAGAGTGCAATTGTTACACATTTTATTTGGTATTGCTGCATCAGATGGTAAAGTTGATAAAAACGAACTAGAAACAATAAGCACTATTGGTAGCCTATTAGGAATTTCAACTCCTGATTTCAACTCCATAAAAGCAATGTTCATTAAAAATACAGAAAGCGATTACCAGATACTCGAAATAACCACAAATGCAACCGATGAAGAAGTGAAAAAAGCTTACCGTAAAATGGCAGTAAAGTTTCATCCTGATAAAGTTGCTCATTTAGGTGATGATTATAAAATTGATGCCGAAGAAAAATTTAAAAAAGTGCAAGAAGCATATGATAATATCAAAAAACAAAGAGGAATTAACTAATAATTTAAAACCACATCATGTTTTTTGTAACAAATTTATCTATTGTTTCTAATAATATTAAACAAAAAATAAATTATTAATTCTTTGAAACAACCAAACCAAAAGCTTGTTTACATTAAAAAACAAAGATATGTTTGTTTTGAGTAAGCCAAAATTTGTATAAGACCAAAAATTAAATTTTATTTGCCGGATAGAATTAAATAAACATTGTTGACTAAAATAATTATAGTTTCTTAAAATATCAATATTCATTATGGAACACCACGCTACAGTTCACGCAGAAAGTCACGGACACGAAGCACACCACGAACACGAAAACCCAGGTTTTTGGAGAACATACATTTTTTCAACTGACCACAAAATGATTTCAAAGCAGTTTCTTATAACTGCAGTTTTCATGGGAGTATTAGCAATGCTTTTGTCGTTATTTTTTCGACTTCAACTAGCATGGCCAGGACAAAGTTTCCCAATATTAGAAACCTTTTTAGGCAAATGGGCTCCCGGAGGAGTACTTGATCCTAATATGTACCTAGCATTAGTAACCATACATGGCACTATAATGGTGTTCTTCCTACTAACTGGTGGTTTAAGTGGGACATTCTCAAACTTATTAATTCCACTTCAAATTGGAGCACGTGATATGGCTTCAGGCTTCTTAAACATGCTATCATTCTGGTTCTTTTTTATATCGAGCGTAATTATGTTTGGATCATTGTTTATAGAAACAGGTCCGGCATCTGCAGGTTGGACGGTATATCCTCCATTATCTGCATTAGAAGAGGCTATGCCAGGCTCTGGTTTAGGTATGACTTTATGGTTAATATCAATGTCATTATTTGTTGTTGGCTCTCTTTTAGGTTCGCTAAACTACATTGTAACCGTTGTAAATTTGCGTACCAAAGGAATGACAATGACAAGAATGCCGCTAACTATTTGGGCATTTCTTGTAACAGCAATATTAGGTGTACTTTCATTCCCTGTATTATTTTCAGCAGTATTGTTATTAATTTTTGACCGTAGCTTCGGTACTTCATTTTATTTATCAGATATTTTCATAAGCGGTCAAGCTTTAGAGCAAACTGGTGGTAGCCCTGTTTTATACCAACATTTATTTTGGTTCTTAGGTCATCCAGAGGTGTATATTGTATTGCTACCTGCCTTAGGTATAACCTCGGAGGTAATTGCTACAATGAGTCGTAAACCAATCTTTGGTTACAGAGCTATGATTGGTTCTATTCTAGCAATTGGATTCTTGTCATTTATCGTTTGGGGGCATCATATGTTTGTAACAGGTATGAATCCATTCTTAGGTTCCGTATTCGTTTTTACAACGCTATTAATTGCAATACCTTCTGCAGTAAAAGCCTTCAATTATATTACAACACTTTGGAAAGGAAACGCTATACTTTCACCTGCAATGATGTTTGGTATCGGCTTGGTTTCTACCTTTGTAACTGGTGGTGTTACTGGTATTATCTTAGCTGACTCTGCCTTAGATATTAATGTTCATGATACCTATTTTGTGGTAGCACACTTTCATATTGTAATGGGTGCATCGGCAGTTTTTGGAATGTTTTGCGGAGTTTATCATTGGTTCCCGCGTTTGTTTGGAAGAATGATGAATAACAAATTAGGATATGTACATTTCTGGTGCACTTTCGTTGGAATTTTCGGAGTATTTTTCCCGATGCACTTTATTGGAATGGCAGGTGCACCTCGTAGGTATTATAATTACGAAAACTTTCCATTGTTCGATAAGCTGCACGATGTAAATGTTGTTGTAACATCATTTGCAATGTTTGCTGCATTGGCTCAAGTAATATTTTTATTCAACTTCTTCTACAGCATGTACAAAGGAAAAGTGGCAAGCCAAAATCCTTGGAATAGTAATACACTAGAATGGACTGCCCCAGTTGAACATTTACATGGAAATTGGCCAGGTGCATTACCTGAAGTTCACCGTTGGCCTTATGATTATAGCAAGCCCGGAAAAGATACCGACTTTGTACCACAAACGGTGCCGCTTTCAGATGGCGAAGAAGACCATTAATTAGAAAAAATAAAAATCCCTCAACTAAGAAATTGAGGGATTTTTATTTTAAAACATTTTGTTTGTTACTTAAGAAATCAAAAGCAAAGTAATTAGTGTTCACTCAAACAGTTATTATAAAATCATACCATTATTCGGTTTAAATTATTTGTTTTTCAATCATAAATCATTTTCAATTTCAGAAACAAACAATTATTTATTGCTTTGCACAAAATCTATTTCTGCAATTAAGTTTTAATTTTAGAGGAGAAATTTTAGATAAATGAAGAATGAAAAATTTTATTGAAGAATTACGTTGGAGAGGCATGTTGCAAGATATTATGCCAGGTACCGAAGAAATGCTGAACAAACAAATGACCAGTGGTTATATTGGTTTTGACCCTACGGCTGATAGTTTAGGTGTTGGCAACTTGGTGCAAATAATGACCTTACTACATTTTCAAAAATGTGGTCACAAACCCTTTGCTTTGGTAGGAGGAGCAACTGGTATGGTAGGTGATCCTTCAGGTAAATCAGCAGAAAGAAATTTACTTAGTGAAGACATTTTATTGCACAATCAAAATTGTCAACAAAAACAATTAGAGAAATTTCTTGATTTTAATTGCGGTGAAAATTCAGCTGAGATTGTAAATAACTATGATTGGTTTAAGAATTTTTCTTTTCTAGAATTTATTCGTGATGTAGGAAAACACATTACAGTAAATTATATGCTTGCTAAAGATTCAGTGAAAAACAGATTAGAAAACGGAATGTCTTTTACGGAGTTTTCTTACCAACTTGTTCAGGGTTACGATTTTTATTATTTGAATAAAAACAGAAACTGTATGCTGCAAATGGGAGGTAGCGACCAATGGGGTAATATTGTAACAGGTACTGAATTAATTAGAAAAAAAGATGGGGGAGAAGCTTATGCGCTTACAACCCCGTTAATTAAAAAGGCCGATGGTACAAAGTTTGGCAAAACAGAAAGTGGCAACATTTGGCTCGATGCATCAAGAACTTCGGTTTATAAATTTTACCAGTTTTGGTTAAATGCAAGTGATGTAGATGCATCAAATTTCATTCGAATATTTACCTTAAAAACAAGAGAAGAAATTGAGGCTATAGAATTGGAGCATAGTAAAAGTCCTCATTTGAGATTACTTCAAAAAGCCTTAGCACAAGACATAACTACAAGAGTTCATAGTGCTGATTTATATAACTCTGCAGTTGAGGCATCTGAAATATTATTTGGAAAAGGAACTGAAGAGAGTTTACGAAGTTTAAGTAATGAAGATTTGGTAAGCGTTTTTGAGGGCGTTCCTAAATTTACAATAAGCAAAAATGACTTATTAAACGGTATAAATATTATTGAGCTTATTGCTGATAAAACGCAAGTTTTTCCTTCAAAAGGAGAAGCAAAAAAAATGTTGCAGGGAGGAGGCGTTTTTATAAATAAATTAAAAATTGAAGAACCCACATATCTGATAGAATCAAAACATTTAATTGGCGAAAAATATATTATAGCTCAAAAAGGAAAAAAGAATTATTATCTATTAATTGCTGAATAATGCCAGAAGGTGTTATCGTTTTTTTTGACCCATACAAAGGATTTGGTAGTGTGTTAAGTGATGAAACTAACACCGAAATATTTGTTCATATTAACGGACTCGTTGACCAAATTTATAAAGGAAATAAAGTAGTGTTTGACTTGTTGGAACTAGATGGAAAACTACAAGCAATGAATGTTAAATTGAAAAAATAAATTAGATTCTTTTTTATCTATTTATCAAAATAAATTATTTCTTTGTGTAAACATAACACTTAAATAATATTTTGGTATGATTAAGAAATTACTATTATTCATCTTTACAATATTTTTAACCACAGCAGTTTATTCTCAAACAGGTACATTATCGGGAACAATTACAGACCCCAAAGGTGAAACAGTTATTGGGGCAGCGGTGTCTGTTACAGGTACAACCATTGGCGTTGCAACTGACTTTGATGGCAAATATTCAATCAAGAATTTAAAGCCTGGTAAATATAGCATACAAATAGCTGCACTTGGTTTTAAAAAAGAAAGTCGTAGTGTTGAGGTTTCGGCGGATAAGACAACGATACTTGATATAAAACTACAAGATGATGCCTTGTTATTGCAAGAAGCTGTGGTTGTTGGTTACGGCCTTGAACAGAAACGTGATGTAACAGGTTCAATAGCAACAATAAAAGCCAAAGACATAAATAATACCGTACAAAGTAGTTTTGACCAGGCATTACAAGGCCGTGCAAGTGGCTTACAAATTACTGGTGGTAGTGGAGTTGCTGGTGCACAAACAAAAGTGCAAATACGTGGTACAAATTCAGTTACTGCAGGTTCGTCGCCATTGTATGTTATTGATGGAATTATAATAGATAATAAGGATAACACTGCTGGCAATGTTGGTTACGGTAACAATCCAATGAGTGACATTAATCCGAATGACATAGAAAATATTGAAGTACTTAAAGATGCCGCCGCTTGTGCCATTTATGGTTCGCGCGGAGCTAATGGAGTAATTTTAATAACCACAAAAAAAGGGAAAGATGGAAAAACTAAATTCGATTTTAGCTACAGTTATGGCACTTTAGAACCTACAAAAAGACTAGAATTCCTTAACGCACAAGAACAACTCGACTTGCGTGATAAAGCACAATTAGTCTTGGATACTAACAAACGCGATAAGGCAAATACAATTTTAGGTAATTGGAACAATAAAAATTTCACACGCGCTATGGCCGATTCATTTGCTAATGCAACTGGCGGAAAAGGTTCAGAATGGATTGATGGAGTTTTACAAACAGGACAACAACACAATTACACACTTTCTGCAACTGGAGGAAATGAACGAACTACTTTTTATGTTTCGGGCGCATACCGCGATGAAACAAGCTTCTTGAAAGGTAGTCACTTTAAAAGATTAAATACTAAAATTGCGCTCGACAATAAAGCAACAGATAAGCTAACGATAGGAACCAGTATAAGTATTAATAATACCGTACAAGACCGTGTTCCAATTGGCGATAATGGCGGATTAGGTTCAGCCCAACAAAACTTACCATTTATTCCAATTTATAATTCTGATAGTACTTTCAATACAAGAGCTGGTTATGGCAATCCTTTGTGGCAATTAGAAAATTGGAAAAACAACGCAAATATTTGGAGAACAATTGCAAATATTTATGGCGACTTACATATTACAAAAGCACTTTCATTCCGCAGCCAGCTAGGAGTTGACAATTTGTCGCAAACTGAATATGAATATCAGTTTAGAGATGTAAGTGATACCTCTTCAAGAAGCTATGCTTGGGAGCGAAGAGCAAATGGGTTAACATTAACCAACTCTAATTATTTTACATTCAGGAAAAATATTAGTGATAAGCATGATTTTAACTTTTTGCTCGGAAACGAAATAACCAAAGCAGCAACATCATATATAGGTGTTGGCGGAACAGGTTTTACAAATGATTATTTAAAAGATCCTCAAAACGGAATTGAAAAAAATTCATACGCCAATAAAACGGCTAGTGGATTTTTGTCATATTATTCACGTTTAAATTATAAGTTTTTAAATAGGTATTTGTTAGGCGCAAGTATACGTTACGATGGCTCTTCAAGATTTGCAGCAAACAATAAATTCGGCTCTTTCCCTTCGGTTTCTGCTGGTTGGCTTGTAAGTGATGAAGCATTTTTAAAAGATAACACAGTTATCTCATTTCTAAAATTAAGAACTAGTTGGGGACAAACAGGCAATGCAGAAATTGGCGACTATGCTAGTTATGGTTTTTACTCTGTAAATAATAATGGATACGGTGGTTCTGGCGGCTTAAACAATGGTTTAGCGCTAACACCCTCACAACTTGCAAATCCAAATTTACGCTGGGAAAAAGCAAATGCTTATGATTTGAATTTAGACATGGCGTTTTTTAAGAATAGAATTGCATTAAGCGCTACAGTATACCGCAGGGTTTCTTCTGACTTATTAATGACTCGTTATATACAAACATCGGCTGGATTTGGAGGCATACTTACCAACATTGGTAAGATGGAGAATAAAGGACTAGAAATTACTATCAACACCAAGAATATTGACAACGGCAAATTTACTTGGAGTACTGATTTTAATATTTCATTTAATAGAAACAAAGTACTTGATGCTGCAGGTTTGCCCGCCGATGCGTTTGAGAGTGGCCAACCTGGCGAAGGACGTGTTTTATCAGGATATCCTGTAGGGCAAGCTTATGTGGTGCGTTATGCAGGGGTGCAAAAAGAAGACGGACAAATTACAGTCCGAAATGCTGATGGTACTGCTAAGCAAGATGCAAATGGTGTTGAACAAAAAATAGATGTGAAAGCTGGAACTGATTTATATTATGATAAATTTGGAAACTTAATGACTTGGGAAAGCCCAACAGGTAATTTCTATGATAATCGCGTGCCAAGAGGAAATCCTACACCGCAATTTTTTGGTGGTATTAGCAACACATTTACTTACAAAGGTTTTGATTTGAATTTCCTTTTTAGTTTCGTAGTTGGCAATACAATATACGACGACCCTGCAAAACAGCAAATTGGCAATTGGGCAAATTATGCACAACGCAAAGATATATTAGATGCATATAGTGCAACAAACACAAGCTCAAATATTCCAGCGCTTATTACTTTTAATTCAAAAGGCCAAGCACAAGGATATAACGCAATTAATAGCGATAGGTATTTATACGACGCTTCATTTATTCGTCTCCGCTCATTGACATTTGGTTATAATTTATCTGAAAAAGTTTGTAAAAAAATAAAGGTTTCTAATCTTCGAATTTATTTGAACGGAGGTAATCTTTTAACCTTTACAAAATACCCTGGTTGGGACCCAGAAGTATTACGTAACGTAAACACAAATAGCCAACAAGGCAATATTTCTTTTGCAGGCCCATCTTTTCAAACTCCTCAAGCACGTACCATTCAAATTGGTGTAAAAATCGGTTTCTAATTATTTAATACTCAAAAAATGAAAAAGAATATAATACAAATAACAATCTTAACATTGGTTTTATTAATTGGTTTTTCTTGCAAGAAAATATTAGAACAAAGACCATTAACGGTAATTGAAAACGACAATGTTATCAACTCAGTAAAGGATTTAGAAAGTGTTTTGAACGGTGCCTATGATGGTTTGCAAAGTAGTAATGTATTGGGTGGTAACATGATTTTTTATTCAGATTTATTGGCTGATGATGCTGACGTTAGAACGATAAAGTTGGGTGCTTTCGGAACAAATGAAATTTATAATGGCAATACAAGTGTTCAAATAGGTGCTTTACGCGATATGTGGCGCGATTGCTATAGCACTATTAATAGAGCAAATAACATTATAAACATAATTGATAATGGCAATAAATTGAGTGGTGCCGAATATGAAAGCAAAAAAAATAAAATTAAAGCACAGGCACAGTTTATTAGAGCTGTTATTCATTATGAATTATTGCGCTTTTGGGCACTTCCTTATGATGCATCAAAGTCTGGCTCTAACAACCAACCAGGTGTAGTAATTAGAACAAAACCAACCTTAAGTATTGATAGCCTAGATTCATATAAAAAACAGCGTGCGAGTGTTGAAGAAGTATATAATTTTGTTATCGAAGAATTAAAGTCAGCAGATGCGTTGTTTCAACAAAGTGGCACCATTACTTCAATTGGTTACGGCTCATCAATGGCTTGCAAAGCAATGCTAGCAAGAGTTTTTTATTTTAAGGGAGACAACGATAATGCTATAAATTATGCACAACAAATAGTTGCTAGTAATAAGTATAGACTTAAAAAAACAGATTCCTTGTTAGTTAATTATAGAAATCAAGGGTTTCCTCTTCCAGCAAATTGTACAGAAAATATTTTTGAAATAATTAATACACCAATCGACAATGGCAATAGTTTATCAAGCCCGTATTCAAGAAAATTAGATTATTATTTTCTTATCCCTTTAACGCAGGCACAGCTACTATATAACGACTCATTAGATTTTAGAAGAAAATTATTTTTGAATGTTTCACAAAACGCAAGTCAAGTACTTACAGGTTCTGCGTTCCCGGCAAAGTATGATATTCCAACAATACAAGCAAATGGTTCAAATGTTAATTATTTGCGCCTTCCTGAAATGCATTTAATATTAGCGGAGTGTTATTCAATAAAAGGAGATGATGTAAATGCTCTCCTACATTATAACAAAATTCGTGAACGAGGATATAAAGTTTACACACCAGAAACAAGTAGTTCTAATTTACTTGAAAAAATTCAATACCAAAGACGTATTGAGTTAAATTTTGAAGGTGACCGCTATATGTTTTTACGCAAAAATAAATTGCCTTTGCGTTTAGGTAACGATTATCAAAAGTTTCTATTTAAAATTCCGCAAGAAGAAATTGCAGGGAATGCCGACATTACTCAGAATTAGAATAATTTAAGTACTTAATAAGGAAGTGATATTAACCTTCCTCATTTTTCTAAACTTATATTTTCGTCTCCTTTTTGGTACGGTAGGTAAGTAATTATAAACTGAAACATTTCATCTGTAGTTCTCATGCTTCCATCTTTTTCTGAAACTAATTTCGGAGGATGGTTCGGGTTCAATGGATTATTGGTTGTATTATCAAATTCACCAAAAGCATAAATGGTTGTGCCAGCAGGCAGGTACATCATTTTTTTATAGGTATAAAAATATTGCCATCTAAAATCCCATCTATTTATTCGAATCATTTTTATGGTATCGCCATTTGGTTTTATGGCATAGGCCCAAAATTTTTTACCTAGCAAATGCATGTGAGGATTTATCGTTAAAACACTCATGTCGCCAGTTATGGTTATTTGTGTTTTAAATGTCTTTACTTCATTAGGATGAATTATTAATGGCGGTTCAATAATTGAAATTCCTAGAGTCCCTAGCTGCATTTCAAGTGTTTCTCGTTTGGGCTTTTCTTTTGCAAACCAAATTTTTAATTTAGAGACATCTGTTACATTCTTTGTTGCAGGGCCGTAGTGAATATCTTTAAAAAAGTATGCACCTTTTTTAGGCATAGAAAACCCTCCAATGCCATCAGGATAATTAACACCTTCAACGCCCGGAAGATAATTAACTGTACTTTGTTTCATAACAGGATAGCTGCCATCATCATTAGCCAATTCCATTTTTTCATAGGCACTTAGCACGGTTGGATAATCATTAATATCTACAATTTTTGAACCACGATGTACATCTTTTCTTTTGTCAAACTCATACTTTAGAAGTTGTCCATTTACATGATGCACTAATTTTTTTTGACCCGGTACAAATTCTATAGTTTTCACATATTTATCTTCCGGAATTTCGTACGGAATTTTCATGAGTAAAAATCTGTCCTTTGCATCGCCCTTTATTTGCATTGGTTCAGGCATCCGAAGTACTAAGTCTGGTTTTATATTATTATTAAATTTTATAGTTGCAGGAATTACTAAATTTGTGGTATCACCAGATTTAGAGCCATCCTTTACCCACTGCTGTATTAAGGAAATTTGGTAAGCATTTAACTTCTTTTCTCCAGCAAAGTGAGAGTAGTTTGTATCGGCAGGCCAAGGCGGCATAAACCCAGAACGTGTAACTGCAGCAACTAATTTGTTTCTTTTTAATACATCATGATAACTAAGCAAGTTAAACGGACCGGCTCCATTGGGGTTATGGCATCCACTACAATTTTTAAATATTATGGGAGCAATATCTTCTGCAAAGGTTACTTCATTATCTTTTGTGATTGATTTACATGAATAAACAATGGCAATAAAAACAACCAATATGTAAGTCAAAATTAATTTCATAAATTTTTTATGTATGAAATTTTAAATATCTTTTCAGTGCTTGATGTTATTGCAAATCTATTATCAATGCGCATTCCAGCAACCCAACAAATTTCTTCACCTGAAACCATGACTTTAATTTTTTCTTTTTCAAACAATGGAATTTTATTATTTATAAAAAAATCACTTAGTAATTTTTTATGATTCATTCCTAGCGGATA
>JBEIDK010000103.1:0-11648 GCA_040383485.1 Flavobacteriales bacterium | reverse complement strand
TCTTTTTTTTAGTTGCATCATTTGGCTTCGGTTAAATGTTTTGCAATGGAGTTTGAAATTTGCAAACCTGTTTCTAATTCTAACCAAAGCCACTGCCCGTTTGGATTGCACTCTAAAAATATATAGTTGTTGTGGCTGTCAATTACAAAATCGAAGCAACCAAAGTTTAAATTCATTTTTTGCAGAAAGGCAATACAAAAGTCGTGAACTTGTGTTGGCAATTCAATTGCAGAATATTTCAAACCTTCGTAACCTTGCCGAAAATCAACCTTTCCGCTGTTGTCGTTTAAATGTTGTGATTCTATTTTTGCTGGAAACACATCATCTTTTACAACAGTTACTCTTACTTCAAATTGCTTTTCAATGTACTCTTGTAAGAAGTTTGTAGTTAAACCAAATGTTGAACTTTCCGTTTCAAGTATTTGTTTACTTCCTACTTTCTTTGTCCAAAAAACAGATTGGTTTTGTTCGTCAATGTCTATTCCTTGCGCTGAAATAGATTTGATGCTGCGCTTTCTTTTTGTGCGAAAACTTGTTTTAAGTTTTCAGTTTTTGAATTGCCGTAAAATGTATTTGGCAACTTTATGCCTAACTCTTTTGCAATTGTAAATTGCAAAAGTTTTGATGCTGCAACACTATCATATACTGCACTACCAATTGAGAAAATATTTTTTAATGAGTATTGCAAATCAACTAAAAATGCTTTGGCTTCTTCCAAGCAAATTTTGTTTGCAGTTGGTTCTGTTGTGTTGGATTTGTTTGGTTTTTCGGGTCGTCTTTCCCAAATAGATTTTATTTGCGAACCTATAATTGTTGTGTTTGTAATTGTGTTTGTAATTGAAAAATCAATTGCGTTGTTAATGCAAAACCATTCAATAGCATATTCGGTTAATAAACATTCTGTATTGAAACGAAAGAAAGGAACGCCACTTTTTGTGAGGTGTTCTATTACAGGCGTTGGATGCGTGTCTTCTTTGTTCGTTACTATTAATATCATCTTTTTACTTGCTTTGAATCATCAATTGCATTTTTTGGGTCGTTTACATTGCTGTTTGTTCCCTTGTTTTTTGTCCATGAGTTTTTTAATGAACGTGTTCCAATTGTTTTATAAGAACCGCCACCAGTTAATCCACCACAGTATATTTCAGTTATTTGAGTTTCATAGTTATATCGAAATGTAATTTCGGATGTATCTTCCTCAACTTTTTCTATTACTGCAAACTGCATTATCAAAGGAATATTGATGTTTTGATTTTGAATGTTTATGGTGTTTTCCATTGTTTAATTATTTATTGCAACTACGAAAATATAAATGTTTGTTTTGTTTCCTTTCCATTTTGATGAAAACTTGAATTCTTTGAAGTTTCCAACATTATTTTGGTAGAAATTTCTTATGTTGGTTAGTTTACTTTCTGTTGCATTTTGTTTGATGTTGTTTACTGCTTCATTATGATATGATTTTTTCATTATGAACTTTGCATCTTCTGTCATTACCAATATTTCAGTAACAATTTGAACTAAATATATTTCTTTGTTGATGCCCGCTTCATTGCACTTTCTAATGTCCTCATTTGCCTTATTGAAAACAAATTCGGTAGGTTGAGAAATGTAATTGTGTCCTAATTCAATTGCATAGGCAATTGAATTAGGATTGCTTTTTTCAATACCTGCAACATCAACTATTTTGCTGTTGTCGTTATTCCTTATTGTTACTTCTTTTACAAATACAAGGTTGTCATTTGTATTATTTTCGTTTAGCTGATAAGCTAATTTATTTTTCAACTCAAATTCAAAGCCACCATTTAAAGCCATAAAACACATTTCGTCAGTCTCAAAATGTGGTCTTAGATTTTTAATTGCGTTTAAAATATTTTGTAGCATTTGTAAATTATTAAGGCATTATTGAACATAAGAGTAGGAAAAAAGGCAGTAAGAAGTGTTGTTAGAAATTACTTGAAAGTTGCACCACAACTTAATGAACCGCCAGATACGAGAACCTTACTTACAGAGGTGTGAGAGGCGCACTCCAACAGTGAAAATTGGCAGAGTGAGACTAGTTGATTAGCAGTAGCCTCTCTTGTTAGTTGTGTCATAGGTTGAATGTTTCTTTCGCTTTTTTCCAATTCTTTTTAAGTATCGGTCGGCTTACACTTGTGTCACCGTTTGAGGGCTCTCCTGAATAGTGGCAAAATTTTTCTGCATATTCACGGTCGCTGTATTTACTCCATGATTTAAATGCTTCATAACTCATCGGTTTCTCAACATTGAATGGAATTGAAACGCCAGTCCGAATACAAAAACCTGTCTGCTTGTCGGGTGATTTTGTAAATGCAGGTTTTGTCTCAACAACTTTCTTTTCGGTTTTGGGAGGAGTGTCCGCCGTAACCTTTTTAACTGTAACTCTGATTTCTTCACTTATTGTCAAAAGACGCTGAACTTCTTCAAGTGTTGCATTATAAAGGTCTGTATCTTGTGCCTTTGAAATGTAAATTCCCATTTCATTGTTGTTCTGTTGCGAAAACTCATACAAATTCATTGAAGTTATAATTGCTTCGTTTTCATTTATGTAGCATTTAGCGTGAAGGTTTTTGCACAAACTTGTCCGAATACCAATTTGGCTTTCTAACCAATTGTTTTATTCAAGTTGTAGTTTGTTTTCTCTGTAAACAATTCTAATGTCGCGCTTTTGAATGTTCAAATTACTAAGGTGCTCTTTAATTCTATCTGTGAACTGCAAGTATGGGCTGATAAGAATTAATCTGTCTTTTGTCCCTTTGATAAGTTCTTCTAAGTGATAAGAAACTCCTGTCGTGTTTAAAAACTTTGCCATATTTTATTGTCGTTTGTTGTTGTTCTGTCGTTTTAGGGTTACTGGTAAATCTTATATATATGCAATAGTAATTACTAATTTAGTGATTTCCAATTGCTATTTGTTGCGCATTTTGTTTATTTAAAAATACTCACCTTACTTATTTTATGGATCTGCGGATTGCGCCGTTTTGTTTTTACTATGGATTATAAAATCCACTTTTAAATCATAAGGATTACAAGTGCGGACCAGTTGGTGAAATTAGCCAATATTAGGAATACAATACAATTCTAAGTTGTCTAAAGAAACTGCAATTAAATTGCCATACCCTTCTCTATTTTTGAAAACACAACCTCCATCAATATTCATTCGATATGGATTTAATTGGTTCAATATTTCATCATAAGTAATTGGTGTATGACCATGAACAACAATTCTATTACTAATTTTAGTTTCATCAATGAAATTATCCCTTGTCCAAAGCATTGCGTACTTATCTTGAAATGGGTCTTCGATTTTGAAATTTAAACCTGCATGAACAAATACATATGTATCGGTTTCTATGAAATGTTTTGTTTCATTGATGAATGAAATATACTCATTTGGAATTTCAAATACTGATTCAACATTGAAACTTTCTAAGGTAGTATTTCCACCGCTTTTTATCCATCTTTCTAAGGTATTTTCATTACTTAAACTATCCAATAATAATTGTTCATGATTACCCCTTAAGGTATATATATTGAATCCATTTTTGCGCAAATCAATTATTAAATCAATTACGGCTTTGCTATTGTTACCTCTGTCGATGTAATCGCCTAAGCAATAAATATTGTCTGTTTTATGAATCTTTAATTCATCAACTAACATTTTTTCAAATGTGTTGAAACAACCATGTATGTCGCCAATTGCAATAGTTCTATTCATTACAATAGTTTTGTTTTGTCAGGCTTTATGTTGAAAATTGTATTGCCAATTTTTAAGGTGCAACTTTCATAAATAAGGTATTTTTTTGTTACTCTATCTTTATTAATATATGTGCCTGTGCTGTCTAAATCAAAAACCCAATAATTGTTTTTAGAATTGATAATTACACAATGTCTTCTGCTAATTTTAGTGCCTTCATCTATAATTGCATCATTACATAAATAACCCTTTCTACCAAATTTTGCAATAGGCTTAGTCAATTCTACTTCTTTACCAGAAGAGTTAGTAATACATAAATTTCCAATTTTAAAATCATTGAATTGATAATCCATAAAAAGCAATTTTGATTTTAATTGAGACATATTATCAGGGCTGTATGTTTCTTCTTTCTCCTTAAATACTGATTCGTTATATTGAATGAAATGGTTATTTGAAGACTTTATTTTTGAAGAAATATCATTCACTGCATTAGAAGTGTTTAGCACACTACAGATATAATAGTTATTGGCAAAGCATTTTAGATGCGGGTTTGATAGCATCAACATTTCAGCCAATTCCATTGCTGGTTCATAGCGGTTGGTTTCGTAGTAACATTGAATTAGTAAATTATATGCTTCAAAGTCAATAGGATTGCGGTGTAAATGGTCGGATAGCAATGAAATAGCTGTTGGATAATTTTTATTTTCGAGGTTTATCCAACCTAAATCTTTTTGCAAATCAAGGCGAGGATTTAGCATTAATGCTTTTTCGAAATACTCTTGTGCTAACTTAATTTTTTGTACTTGTAGGTAGTATTTGCCGAATGTTTTTAGCACTGAAACATTGTTTGGGTACTTATTATTGGCTAATTCCAGATACTTAAAAGCATTACTCCATTTTTTTGTTTTTAGTGACTTTGTTGCTATATTGGCTAAACTTGCTGCTTTTAGTATATCGTTATCAATAATTAATTTAACTGCTTTAGCTTTTATTGCTTCTGCAAACTCACTCATGTGTTGAAAACGCAATTCAGGAATTTGATTAATTGCTTTGAGAATAATTTCTTGATGCCAAGCTGGTAGTTTTTCTATACCAAATTCAGCTTTTTCATGTTTATCTATAATTTGTTGTGAAGTAAGAAAACTGAATGGATTCTTTAAAGTGAGTAATTCCATTAAGGTTACACCTAAAGCATAGATATCAATACGAGGGTCTTGAATGGCATTTACTTTGTAGTTTACAAGCATATCAGGACACATGTATCTGGTAGTGCCACCACCTGTATTTGCAACCCCAAAATCAGTTATTTTAATTGTGCCTGATTCTGTAAATAAAATATTGTCGGGTTTTATATCATGATGAATTATGCCTTTTTCATGAACTAGTTCAAGACACTCTGCTAGTATTTGGATGTAAAGTAAAACTGTAACAGGTGCTATTTTTTCAGTTGCTAACTTGTCTCTTAAACTACCGCCTTCGCAATATTCCATTACAAGATACAATAAACCTCCTTGCCAAAAATGATTATAGAATGTTACAATGTTTGGATGTTTGAATTTGGAAACAAACTGAATTTCTTTAATGATGTTTTGTTGCTTTTCTCTATCCTTATTGTTTAACTGTTTAATGGCAACTAACCTTTTAGAGATTACTTCTTCGACCAAAAACACCATGCCAAAGCCACCTTTACCAAGTTCTTTGATATATCTGTATTTGTTGTCGTATATCACTATTCGTTTTTTAGCCCATTAATAATAGCAAGCCATCTTGGATTTTCTCTCTTACTCAATATTTTAAGAATTCTTTCATACAGTTCCTCAGAGTTTGAGAGCATCGTTTTTATTTTGATACCAATAATGTGTGCAGAAATACTTGTTGTATAGTAAAGTAAATCATTAGTGTCGTATAATGGAAATACGTCATTGTATTTCGCATAAATATCATCGGAATTCCAATCAAAATATGCATCGATAATACTATCAATATCAGTAAGGTCTTTTGTACGCTGTGGTCTATCATGCCAACTAATGAGTTTAAGCATAATAAGTCCTTCTACAGGGCAAATATTAAGTATTTTATTGCCTGATTCTATATGTTCAATAAATGGAAATGTTTCGGTAAAACCAGGCATTTGTAAAGTAAAAGCTTTTGGCTTTGTTAAGTGCACTTCTCTTTCTGAGTTTTCTATTTTCCCAAATGGTATTAAGTCCACTTCTCTTCCTAAATGGTAATATAGTTTTATTACTTCTTTTGTGTCTCTTTTAAACTTACCCGTTGCAATAAGGCTTTCCATTACCTTGTAATACGATTCTTCATCATTGATGCAAACGGCTAAATCAATGTCATTGGTTTTTCTTAAATCTGTATTAGAATTTTTGGATTGAAACTGTACATCTCTAGCAAATGCACCAACCAAATAATATTCAATTTCAAATTGTTTGAATACTTCTTCCATTTCGGATAGCATTTGATATGTAATTTCATCAAGCATAGATTTATAGATTAAATTGTTCTTTTATTTTCATTGCTGTTTCTCTGTTACGACTATCTAAACTTGTGAAAAGCTCAGTATAAGCTAATAATGGATGCACGGTTTTGTTGTTACCATTATGAATTTGTTCTGTGTTCCAAAATGGTTTTAGTACTTCTACTTCACCATTTGCATCGGGCACAAGGTGTAGTGTTTTCATCACTTCAAATTTTGAAACTTCGGTGTAAAGCGTGAATTTTTGCGGGTGCAAATAGTTTGTAAGTATTGCACCAGCTGGTTCACCGCCCCAAAACATTGCTTTTGTATTTTTTTGTTGCCAATTTGCACGGTCGTTAGGTGTTGCAAATCTGAATTTGGCTGTTATTAGTTTTGGTTTTAAGATTGCGTTATATGTTTCTATCCATCGGTTTAGTAGTGCTTCGCGGTTTTCTAAATGGTATTTATTTGAATATGCAATAATGTAATTTTCAGTTTCCAATTCTTTGATTAAGGCACCAACGGCACCTAATGCCAACTTACTTTGATTCGAAATTACTCTGTACGGTTCATTTATCAAATCGGGATTTACCAGAATTGCAAACACCAAACGCAAACCTGAGGCGTTCCATAATTTGCTTGTTTTGGGTTTGCGTTGTTCTGTAACTTTTTGGTCGTTTATATATAAGAATAGTGAGTTTTTATTGATGTAGCAATTGCCTGAAACATCGAGGTAATTGATGTTTTCATTTCTAAGTATTTCGCGGTTTGGTTTACTAATGTATTGACTGATTAATAGCCAATTTTGAGGTTCGTTACTGAAATATTGAATGATGCGTGATAAATGAATTTGGCGAAGCTCACTTTTTGCTTCAACCAAAAATGAATATGATTTATTCGCCAAATCAATTTTAATTTCGGCATCGGGTCGGAGGTTTGCTTTGGTTTTCAAATGCTTATTAAGTACCTGAATAGGTAGGTTTGTAAGCTGTTGCAACTTAGTAATTGCTTTTTCTATAATTTGATTTTCTAACATAACACACATATTTACTTGTTCATGAAATAAAATTGTTCATGAATCATGAACGCGCAAAAATAATGAACAAGAATTGAGAAAAGCAAATTATTGAGTAATATATTTTGAAACAAGTGGTTTTTTATCCCTCATACTTCTCCTTAATCATTGAAAACGTTGGTTCTATTATTAACACCTCATCATATGTAAGCTCATATAATTTGTAAACCGTAATATCTATTTCTGTCGCATAGGAAGTGGTACTAACGAAATTGATGTTTAGTGGAGGGTTCTTATGGAACTACTCGCAACTAGGACTGTTGTTAAATGGGATTTTGTTTTGTGCTTTTCACCGCGAAGCAGCAACAACTCTAAAATTTAAAATATACTTTGTTAAAAGCACATATAAATATAAATGATTGTAATTTGAACTATGGATACACCCTTTAAAGATTTTTTTGAAAATAAAGAACACATTGGCAAGTTTTTTAAGTTCAAGGGTCAGAAGGTTTAGCAATTAGCGTAAGTATTTCCAAGTTCTTATCTTATGGATATCTCAAAAGGCCATTACTACAAAACTACTGGCGATTTGTTAGATGAAAAAGAATGCAATATTATCTCAATTGCTGTTCCTAAAATAAATGATACTGCATCGGTTTCAATTAAAATTGGCAAAAAGAAATTGCAGAAAAATTACTTAATTTTTAAATAATTAAATAATGTGGTATTCATTAGAATAAAATGCGTGTAAGGCATTTTATCTAATAAGTAAACTATGCATATTTATTGAGAATATTAATGATTAAACTAACAATTTAAAATATAATATTACGTTGTAGTAAACACGAACTAGATAACCCTTCCTGTTAATATCTATTTAGAACTTTCAACTAAAAAACAAATGTGGAGAAGATGTGGGGAAAATCTTAAAATAAAAAACCGCAAAAGCTTTGGTGACAAGCAGTTGCGGAAATTTTCAGTGATCCTGCTGGGACTCGAACCCAGGGCCCATACATTAAAAGTGTATTGCTCTACCAACTGAGCTACAGAATCATCGGCTTTTTAAAGCGGGTGCAAATATATACATACATTCTTTTATTCCAAATAATATTATTTTATTGTTTAATTTGCCATTAAATAAATCTTAATTATTTGTTATTCAGCACCTTTCTTTTACAAGGTTGCTTTGTAGATAAGTTATATATACTAGTATGAATAAGAAATTGATACTTAAAGAATATGATAAGCACCTAAATGGAATAATTTTAGGCATTATTTTACCGCTACTAGTTTTGTTCATAGTTTACCTGATAAAGTTTAATGATAAAATTTCTGTATTGGAATTTATTAAAAAAATGTATCTAGTAAATGCTTTGTCTCCACTTCTTAGTTTATGCGCAATTATCAACCTTGGTTTATTCTATTTGTTGTATCATTTTTGGTATAACAATGCAGCCCGCGGAGTTATTATTGCAACATTCTTTTTTGCATTCGTTGTTTTAATTCTTAAACTTTCAAACTAGAATAATTTTAAAGTTTAATGAATTTTGTTTTTTTCGTAAATCTGTCTGAATCTAATTTTAGGTAATAAATACCACTTTCGAGTTTGTCAATGTTGATAATGTTTGATTTATAATTAATTAGGTTTATAATTTGTTGACCATAAGTATTGTAAATTGAAAGATTGTAACCTTCTTTACCATCTAAACGAATGTTAATAATATCTTTAGCTGGATTAGGGTAAATATTTATATTACTTAATGTTTTTAAGTCATCGATATTAGTTGGGTTTTCAACTTTCCAAGTTTCTTTAAGCCTATTATTTTGTGCATCAATTCCAGTAGCATAATAGAAAGTACTATAGCTTGAAAAAGACATTCCGCCTTTCCTGCCAAAACTAGATAATGAGTTTTGCTGATGCCAAGAACTATCCGCCAATTGAAAATACCATAAATCATTATAATAAAAGTTGTTTGAATCGAGTCCACCAAAAACTACTAAATTGCTTTGTATTGAATTTAAAGATGAATAAGTTCTTCCAATATTAGGAAATTCAGAAATTATACTCCAAGTGTCCAAATCAGAATTATATTCATACAATTTATTATCATAATTACCATTATTATCCTTTCCAAAAAGTAAATATCCTTTACTATTTAATGTTGCACCACAAGAACGCCACCTGCCCCCATAAGGAAAATTTGTTTTCTGCTGCCATTCATCCGCCTGCAAGTTATAACTCCAAACTTCATTTGAGGCTTGTGTATTCGAATTGTTACCTCCAATTATGTAAGCAATGCTATCAATCACAAAACTAGTTGAGCCAGATAATCCCATTCCCGGTTTACTGGTTTTTTCAATCCAAGAATTATCTGTAGGGTTATACATCCACATGTCATTTAGCGCATTAGTATTCGTACCCCCACACACGTAACCAAAACCATTGAATGAAAATGCTGTAGCATATTGCCGCTCTTTACCAATTGGCAATGATGCAATTGATGACCATGATTCAGTATCAAAATCAAAGGAATAAAAATCTCTTGTTGTTGACCAACCAACTTGCAGTCCAGTTCCGCAATATGCCTTATTGTATATTGTAAAACTAGTGCCATCGTCTCTTTGCGTACCCGCAAAATCCTGAAGTTGAATCCAAGTTTGTGAAACGGAGTTTTTAGTATAAATTGAGAAGATAATTAATGGTAGAATTAATTTTTTTAGAGACATGTGTTTATAAAATTTCAATTTAAAATTATTAAAGTTTTGGTACTTGATTAAACAAAGAATACTTAATACAAGGTAATTAGTTTAACTTTGATTTGAATAAAATATTGTATGTCTGTAAAAAATATAACTGAACTTTTGCAAATTAAGAGTCCTATAATTATGGCTCCTATGTTCCTTGTTAGTAATCTTAATATGCTTAAATCGGCTATAGATTCAGGAATTATGGGAGTTTTGCCAAGTTTAAATATTAGAAATGAAAAGGAACTTTCACTTTTCTTTCAAACTCTTAATGATTATAAAAAAGCTAAGAATGGCAGTTATGGTGTAAATTTAATTGTGCAAAAAACAAATATTTTATTCGAAAAACATTTAAAGATTTGTGTTGAAAATAAAGTGCCTTTTTACATAACATCGTTAGGAAATCCGAAGCAGGTTATTGATGCTGCCCATGCTTATGGCGCAAAAGTATTTTGTGATGTAACAAATATTATACATGCAAAAAAATGTGCCGATGTAGGATGTGATGGTTTTATAGCCGTTGGTCAAGGTGCTGGAGGGCATGCAGGAAACAACCCGCTTCATATATTAATTCCATCTTTAATTGAGCATTTTCCAAATATACCAGTTGTTGCAGCAGGTGGCATTTCTAATGGTGTTTCAATGTTATCGGTAATGGCTGCTGGCGCTTCAGGTGTTTCTATTGGAACAAGGTTCATTGCAAGTAATGAGGCTGAAGTAAGCCTAGAATATAAGAATGCAATTGTCAACTCCAAAATGGATGACATTGTAATGACCACCAAAATAAGCGGAACTCCTTGTACAATCATTGATACACCTTATGCAAAAAAAATTGGTTACGAACAAAATTGGTTAGAGAAGTTACTTTCTAATAATCAATACGTCAGGAAATATTTTAAAATGCTTGTTCAAATTAGAGGCATGAAAAACCTAGAATCATCAATAAAACCCGGTAATTACAAAACTCTTTGGTGTGCTGGAAAATCGGTTGAATTAATTCATGAAATAAAATCTTGTAAAGAAATTGTTGAAGACCTTATGAGTGAATTTCAAATAGCAAAAAGAAATTTTATTGAGAATAATTAAAGCGAATCTATTTACAACAAATCGAAAATATTCTTCACTCCTAAATACCTCTCAGTCGTAAATCCTTCGGCATATTCAACATTTATAATTCTGCCTAAAGTGCTGCATCTATCTTTGATGGTATTCAGAAACTGTAAGCTAGAAATTGGTGTATGAGGTTCTGTTGAATTTGGGTCATAAAATTGAGAACTATAAGCCATAATACTTTCAATTTTTTTATCCATAACATCGCTAATATCAACCAAAAAATCTGGTTCAATAAATCTATCTTGTAAATAATGATACACTGCCTTAGGTCTAAAATGTTCTTGTTTTTGCTCATTATCGAACGTTTCTATTTTCAATAAACCAGAATAAAAACAAGCGTCAGATACTATATGGCTTCCCCTTGCATGGTCAGGATGCCTGTCTTTAATAGCATTACAAATAACAATTTCAGGCTTATACCTTCGGATAACTGTAATTATTTTTAATAAACTTTCTTGGTTGTAATTAAAAAAACCATCGCCTAAATCTAAATTTTCACGAACTGAGAGATTTAATATTTTAGAAGCTTTTTCTGATTCTTGTGCTCGAACAAGTGCGCTTCCTCTTGTACCTAACTCTCCTTTTGTTAAATC
>JBEIDK010000102.1:0-11816 GCA_040383485.1 Flavobacteriales bacterium | reverse complement strand
TTCGTAAAACTGAAACTCATCAATTGTTTCTTTGGTACCACTAATCCAATCATTGAATGTAGGAGCAGGAAAATCAACCAATGCAACACTTTCTGTTCCGCTTCTTATCCAATTTGCGTAAACGCCACCATCTTCGTCTTTAACACCCCCTAACCATATTTGGCCATCGCCACTGAATGATATTGAGCTGCCAATTAAACCATTGCTATCATCTACTTTGTTTGAGCCTGGATTTTCAACTTGGCTTGCAGTAACTGACAATCCCCATTTGGCTATAATTTGCTCGTTAGCAACATTAATTGCTTGTTCTGAATTAATAGATTCTTGAACAACTCCATCCTTTAGCTTATATAAAATCCATTTTGCAAAACGCATTCTATTGTCTTCGCCTTTAACAATTGTGGTATCACCATCTACTACTGATGTATCATTTGGAATAATTCTTAATTCAAAATCAGCGTCAGGTACATTTAGTGGATCAATAACTTTTATGTTTACTGGCCCACTTCCGCCTTTATAAGAAATCCTTCTAACTGGAGCCTCTCCAATACCTTTAGACATAATTTCATCAATACTTTCTTTTGTTAAGTCTAAGAAATTACCGCCATTGCCCTGACCTTCTTCTCGGAAAATAACAGGACCAGCACCGTAAATTGATTGAGCAACTGTGCCATTTTGTTCTGCAGCTGTTATGTGCGGAATAGCAAGTTTTGCAACAACATTTAAACGACCAGCAAGATATGGTTCCTTTTGTGCAAATTTGTTAGTATCGGTAACATCTGTTTTGATAGCAAAGTTATTATATGCATAAGCTACAACCATGTAATAATACTTTCTATAATTAGTTAGTCTTGTTCCAATATTAAAAGCATCTTCAGTAAAACGGAATGAATGTCTAATACCTTTATTCTCGCCTTCAACTTTAATAGTTGCTTTATCAGCACCAACAAGCGGATCAAATACTTTATTGATGAGTGTTGTTACATTGTTTTTCAAATCGCACTGAGCAACCAATTGAGCTAATGAAGGGTCTGATAAATTATCAGCAGTTACATTATCATTTACCAATTGATAAACTTTATAACCTTCAAATCTATAGAACGCATCACTACCTGGAATTGGCAATGGATTACCTATATTTGGGCTTTTTTCCTTGTATAATTCCTTATAGTTATTACTACTTTTTGGATTTGTTAATGTTAAAATTACTTCTTGGTCAAGCTCTTGAATGGTCATATCAGGTGCGGTTGGACCATCAACAATTTTAAAACAATTATCAAAAAGGCTTTGCGCTTTTTTATCTGCCTCAATCATTGTAGCAACAGATGCTACAGCAGTTGAATTAGCCCTTGCCCAAACGGCACCAGCAGTAACAAAATTAATAGCACCTGGTTTTAAGGTAAATGGACCTGCAGATTGTACAGTTCTTAAATCAGCAGTTGCTGCAGTACGCCAGTCTTCATTTGGGTATAATGGATCTGTATTCCATGGATACATATAGTTACAAGGAGTACCACCAGTACCATTACCTCCAAATGTTAATGGTGTTCCATCTTTCCATTTTGCCCTCAAATAATTATAGATATGAGTAGCATTAAATGGATTTCCTTGTGGAGATGAATTATTTTGATAAACTATCATTTTTTCCATTCCCCAACGCTCATTATCAATAATACCATCACCATATCCAAGTCCATTATTTGTTTCACTTAATGGATTATCAACACCATCAGGGTCTCTTAAGGGACCTTTAAAGAAATCAACTCCTATTGCAGGAGGATGTATTCCATATCCAATATTTGTTTCATCATTTTCATCATAATTATAAGTGAAAGCAACACCGCGAGGAACATCGCATCCAACAGCATCATCATAAGCATTACCTAAATCTGCATCAATCCACAAACCAAAATAGGTATTATTCATTTGAAATGAAGAACGATTGATAATCTTATACTGATAGAAGGTCATATTGTTTACTTCGTCGCCAGTTTGAAAACCGAATGCTTGACATTGAATTTCAATACCAATTTGTTGTCCTCCAGTTTCAGTATGTATATTTCCTTTATCATTCACTACCCACCATATAGTTTGGTCACCATACAAATAGCCTTCGCAATCGCCAGCACCACCCGAAGAGAAATTATAATTTGGGTAATCGCCATCAGATGGTTTGTATTTGCCATCGCCATTACTATCATAGAAAGGTGCTAAGAAATTATCATGATTAGCAGGAGTACCTGGAAGTGGATTCCCTGGCCAAGTATTAATTGCTAGTGTAGGATTGTTTATACCAGTAAGTAAGCCTTGTCGAAATTCTTCGACTTCTTTTTTGGTAATTTTCCAATGTCTGTCATATAAATCACAAGTATTCTTATTAATGTTGGCTTGACCCGAAGTATCAAGTGGACCTGGCCACATATCGTTACCTGTTTGACGATAAGTTTGCGCGGCAACTTTTAACTGTCCTCCAGCATCAATACCACCAATCCATAAGCTTCCAGCAAAAAGAGAAAACTTTTTAGAATCTTTTGGAATTTCATATCTGGCAATACCCAATCCTTGGTCCCACCACATGTCGCCGCCACCAAGTATTCTGGCACGTACATTATTAATATCTAAGTCAATTTGACCTGTAGCTGGCAAACACAACTCAGCACTGATGGTATTTGGAGTTGATACTTTACCCACATTTGGCATTTGTTTGGCAAAGGTATTAACAAAGAATACCGAACAAAGTGCACCAAGCAGGTACCTCTTGTTGTTTTTTAGTTTATATTTTGTTGTTATCATTTTAAATGTTGTTTTTATAGTTTATAAATTAAAAGTCTAAAGTTGCACCAACACGAATCCTTCTAGGTAAGCTAAAGTTTCGTGGGTCGTTCACTTTCATATTGTAGAAATCACGATAAGAAGCTGGATTAATTTGAGTATTAATATCATTTTGAAAACGGTCAGCTGATAAATATCCATCATCATTTGGATTACCAGTTGCTTTGTATGCCTCTATTACATTACGAGTATTTAATAAATTAAGGATTTGCAAGTAAACATTAAGATTTGCCTCTTTGCGGTTTTCTGAATCTTTTCTACCAAATTTTAATGTAATTGAGCGGTCGAAACGCGCATCAATTCTAAAAGTTGATGGTAATCTAGACCCATTCAAAGAACCATCAATATTTGATGTTCCCGCAGCGCCACCAATATCAGCAGTACGCTGAATGTTTCTGTTTCTGGTATAAGGAATTCCTGATCCTGCTCTAAATGTAAGATTTGCTCCCGTATTTTCAAGAAAATTAGTGCCAAACCACCTTGGCCCATCGTACTGTGCTCCGCTACCATATCTGTAATCAAGGTTAGTAACCAGAGTATGGCGTTGGTCAATATCAAGTGGAGTAACAGAACGCAAGTTAGGTTGGCCAGAACTTAATAAGCTAAATGCGTCAGTAGATGATGAACCTGTACCTTCGGCAAATTGCAAAGTATAGTTGATTGACATTGCCACATTTCTTGTTCTTCTTAAGTCATACTTAAATGTTAATCCTTTAACAGTTCCAAAATCTATATTACCATAAGTTAAATATGATATTGGGTAGGCGTACGCAACACGCACTACCTGAACCATGTTACGCATTTCACGATAGAATGCTGAAATAGTGATTGCTGAATTTTGTGATTCATTTAACACTTGTGCAAATCCAATCTCATAATCTATGGTCTTCTCAGGTTTTAAATTTGCATTATTGATTGGCAACTGATTATTGTTTTGTAGGAAGTAATAATCGGTTGGGTCCATTCTTAAACGAGCAGGAGGACGTTGTGTTAACACGTCATAGTGTGCAAAAAAGTTAGCTTGGTCAGAAATTGGGAATGAAAAAGCGATACGCGGCATAAAGTTAGTTTGTGCTTTATAGTCACTAAAACTTTTTGAAGGGTCAAAATTGCTACTCTTGATAGAATCTTTACCATCTAAAAAAGGCTGAATTAAACCGCCTGCTTTATCAGCTAAAACCTTAGGGTCAGACAATGCGTTTCCGTCTTTATCAAACCACTTGTTAGTATTAATATTTCTATATCCAAAAATTTGAGTAGCATCAGCAGCATCTGTTTTATCTCCATACACAACATAGTTTTGCCCATCATCTTTTATAAAATCGGGGTGAACAACATCTTCGTTATTGATTTTAGTAATTTCAGCAGCTTTTTTAGTGGCATAGAATGAATAAGGGTCAGTTAATACTTTCTGATTCGCATCGAAATAATCTACACGCACACCAATGTTAAATTTAATATCTCTAAAATCGAAATTATCTTGAATATAACCAGCTATGTAAATAGGCTTGAATGAACCTACGGCACGTGTTGCGTTTCCTTTACTGTCTTTTGCACTCCAGAAATCTTTGAATGCAACATTTCTAGCACCGCCAGTTAATCTATTGCCGTAAACATCAAATCCATAGTAACCATTACTTAAAAGATTTTCATTATCACTACCACCCGCAAACAAATCATCAGCAGAAAACTGTTTAATATTTAAATCATCTTTGTTTATATTATCAACTTGTAAAAATGCAGTATCTGCCACACCTAACTGTTCGCGTATGTTTTTAGCAAAGCCAGTATATTTTTCCTTTTCAAATTTCCTACTATAATAAATTGAATCAGCTAAAATACCATTACCATTGTATCTAATATAAGGAGTATTGTTATCGATTTGAGAAATATGATTATTAGCTAATTGACGTGCACGTCTCCACATAGCAGATGGTTTGAAATTGTAACCTGATTCATTACGTTGTTCGTATTCGAAACCAACTTGTATGGCATGACTTTTAATGTCGGCACTAAAACTTGCAGTAACACGAAATTGAGTGTTGTAAATTTTAGAGTAACTATCGGTTCTTTGACCTGTATTGTACCATAAATTATAAACACGCAAGGCAGCTAATTGGTCATCAGGATCACCATTTATTAAACCTCCTTCATTAGAAATAGTTGTGGGAGAATTGTACCAATTTGCAGCTCCTAAATCTTTAACAAAGCCCATGTACTGCTGAGTGTATCGAGTAAGCAACGGATTAGTAACAGTGTCAGGAGTAAATTCTACTAAAGTATCTACATCTTGACTGGTTAACAAATACCCATATCTACCTGTTGTTTTGTCGAAGCCCGGAGCCCAACTATTTGTTTTGTATGTTTTAAATTTTCCAATGTATCCATAGTTCTGGAAATTATCGCGGTGCTGTTCGTCTTGACTTACATTATCAACTACTGTGTAACCTCCTTGCAAAGTATAGAAGGCATTGCGAATATTTGAAGAAGACTTTTCATCTTTGCCTTGTTCTCCAAATTTCTGACGAATCCTACCCCAAACACGCCAAGTTTTATCCATATTTAATTGGTTTGCTTGCGGGTTTAATAATGAATTATTCCTATCTGTTGCTATAGTAAAACCTTTATATTTATTATATGTATAGTTACCACCAACCGTTAAATTAAACATTTTAGTAGGAGCAAAATCTAATTTAGCATTTAGTTTTATAGAATTTGTTCTAACATTTTGACGGTAAGGAATTAATTCAAAATCATTCTTATTTAAAAACTCAGCGTTTTTTAAAACACCACCTTCCGGATTCAATCGGTATGGATTTCTTTCAATAAAATCAGCAACACTGTCTTTCACTTTCCAATTTCCATCGTATGAAGGTCTTCCGTCTTTGTCAGTTAAAAACTCACCACCTAAAAAGAAACCAAGTATTGGTTGTTTTACATTGTCAGCATCTTTTTTAAATAATATTGGGCCTCCAGAGCTGAAGCTGATATAGTTGTGTCCAAACTTATCTAATCCTTGAGATGAAATGGCTTCAATACCTCCAAAATAATTTGGACCTGGACCACGAGTAGTAATATTAATCACACCACTGGTTGCATCACCAAACTCAGCAGGAACACCACTTATGATAACAGATACTTGCTCAACAGCACTTTGTGCAACACCTGCATTACCAATTACACGCTGACCATCGATAAATGTTTTGGTTGAGTTTTCACCTGCACCGTTTCCTGCTCTTGTTTCAGCACTTCGTGAACCACGGATACTTACTGAACCACCTTCATTTTTTTGGAATGTACCAGCAGCTAATGATACAACAGCACCAATTTCACGAGAACCTAATTTCATAAATTCAGTACGAGTAACTGTTGATTGATTCACTGTTTTGTTGCGGTCAACCAAGGGAACAACATATTCTACTTTTTGGAACTCAGTAATCACTTTTACAGAAGGATCCATTTTAATTTCGATATAGGTAGTTTTACCTTCTTGTATGGCCACGTTATTTAATTGAACAGGAGCAAAACCTAAATATTGTGCTTGTACACTATAAGTGCCCGGGTTTAAAGGTTTAATCGTTACTTCTCCATTTATATCGGCTTGGCCTGAGCCAATTTGTGTTGTTTTTTGAAGAATTACTACTGCAGCGAAAGGAATAGTTTCTCCATTACTTTTGTCAATTACTGTGGCCTTAAGCGCAGTTGTTTGAGCATAAATATATACTCCAGAATAAAGCAAGGCCGCAAGGATTAGGTAAAGTTTTCTTAACATATTTTTGTTATTAGGGTTAATTTTCGTTAATCGAAGTGCGCTAATGTATAAATAAATAAATTTTACTTGCAAATTTTATTCAAAATTGACCTATCAAATTAGACGGAGTTGGTTATACGCTCAACTAATTTAACTATTTTGGCTGTTGAAATATTTATTTTAAATTGGTTCATGTACAATATTTATTATTGATTGTAAAGGAAGGTAATAATTAATTTAGATTTTTCAATGGTGTTTTAAACGGTAGTAAAAAGTTCCTACATGGTTAAATTTTAATAAAAAACGGTTTTATTATATTTCTAAAATATTGGTAATGCGCAGAATATTTCATTATTTTAAAAATCAAACTTACATTCGTGAACTATTAAAAATAATGATGAAATACCTTTATATATTATTCTTAGTTTGCAGCATAGCTCATGGCCAAACAACTGAAACAATTAAATGGTTCAAATTCAATGAAATTGACTCTGTTCAAAAAACTAAACCAAAAAAGATTTTTATGGATGTATTTACCGATTGGTGTGGTTGGTGCAAAAAAATGGATGCAAATACATTTACTCATCCTGTAATTGTTAAACTAATGAATAATTATTTTTACGCTGTAAAATTAGATGCAGAGAGTGCTGAAATAATTAAATATAAAGGAACAGATTATAAGAAAGCAAACGATAGAAAACAAACACCAAATGACTTTGCATCGTTAATGCTGAATGGTAAAATGAGTTATCCAACCACTGTTTATCTTGACGAAGCGCTTAACTCACTAGGACCAGTTCCCGGCTACCTAGAGCCAAAAACAATGGAAAAAATATTACACTATTTCGGAGAAAATTATTATAAATCAATATCATGGGTTGACTATGAAAAAGGTTTTGTAAGTGAAATTAAATAATAAAAAAATAATAAAATGAAGAAAATTATAACCTTAATAAATTGTTGGTTAATTTCAGTTTCTGTTCATTCTCAGGTAACAATTACCAAAAATGATATGGTAAAAGTTGGGAATAAAGTTGTATTAGGTACCAATATAGACTCAAGTTATAGTCCTGCAATCAACATGAGTAATCAAACATGGGATTTTACAGCTTTGACATCTGATGAAGATGAAGTTTGGGATATTCAGAAAACAGAATGGAATTCCTATTACCCAGAATTTCAAAACTCAAATATCTCATTAAAAAATAATGATACATATCAATTCATAAATATTGATGATAATGCTTTGAAGGCATGCGGTACGAGGATTTACAACCAACTTATAGATACTTTTACGACTATTAAGTTTAATACACCTGAAACTATCATTCAGTTTCCGGCAAGCCTCAATGGAGGGTTTAATACAATTTCAAACTATACTGTAATAATAAATTATCCTGTTTCCTTTCCGTATGCTACTCCACTTGGAACAATACCTGTAGATGTTGATAAAATAAAAATTTCGGCAAAGAGAATTCGAAACTCCTTAAACGATGCTAGTGGAACATTAAAAACACCGCTTGGAAATTATAGTGCACTAAGAATTAAAGATGTTTTAATTGAAACAGACTCTATATACGCAAATGTTATTTCTCCTTTTCCTTTAGGATATATTGCTTTACCCAATAACGCATTTCCGGGTATTTCAAATCCAATAATTGATACTACCACAAGTTATAATTGGTGGACCAATAATTTAGGATATTCATTATTGAGTTTTAATTATGATAATAATAAATCTAGAAACGTGAAGTGGTTGAAAGAAATTCCTGTTCTGAGTAATTTGAATGATAACATTAAAAGTGTTTGCAGTATTTTTCCTAACCCAAGTGCCGGAAAATTATTTATTGATAATAAAAATATGAATGTAAAGAGTTTAGAAATTTATGACTATTCGGGTAAATTGCTGAGAAATGTTGTCATCAATGATGTATTTGCAGAGTTAGATATTAGTGAAATTGAGCCTGGACTTTACTTCTGTCATTTAATTGACGAAGGAAATAAATCGATAAAAAAAGAAAAGTTTGTAATAATTAAATAGAGAGTAAACTATTTGTTATTTATTTGCGTGTACAATAAAAACAATATAAATTATATAAAATGAAAAGAATTTTTACTACAATCTTTACCACTGTACTCGGTTTTTATGCCAATGCACAAAATCCTGCAAGTACATTATTGTCAACTAATTTTGACGGCGCTTTTGGAGGAAATGTTAATCCTACAGGATGGATTTCTGCCAACTTACTTACATCAGATGTAGTAAGCGCTTCTGCTCCCGGTTACGGAGGTAGCCCGAGCGCTGCAAAAATTACTACTAAAACAATTAATTCAATTATTCCTTTACCTCCAGTAATTCCGCCACAATCAGGAATATTACTTTCTGGTACAATTATTCCCGTTGGTGCAACCATTGTTGTAAAACAAGGTCAACCTTATACTTCTAGACCAGAAGGTATGGCATACTGGACTAAATATGCTCCAGTTGGTGTTGATAGCGCGTTTGCATATATTTTACTTACTAAGTGGAATACTTCTTTACCAATAGCAAAAAGAGATACGATAGGATTAGCAGTTGATATAATTTCTTCTGGTGTTCCAAATTGGACCAAAAGAACTGTTCCAATAATTTATAACACGAACACTGCTAACCCCGATACTTTATTAGTAATATTCTCATCTAGTAGCGCCTCTGCTCCGCAACTAGGCTCTGTTTACACTGTTGACGAGTTGATATTTTACCCAGCAAATACAAGTAGTATTTCTGAAATTTCTAATCAAGATTTCGGTTTAAGTCCAAATCCAAGTTCAGGTATAGTTAGTATTAAAAACTATAATGATAAGGTTAAGAATATTCAAATTATTGATTTGATGGGTAAGGTAATCAGGGAAGAAAAAATATCAAACGCATACAAAGATATTGACCTATCTTACTTGAGTAATGGCTTATATTTTGTTATTGGTAATGATGAACTAAACAGGCCCATTAATAAAAGTAAGATTGAAATTATTAAATAATAAAGTACAACTTTTAAACAAGAAAGACTGGGATAAATCTCAGTCTTTCTTGTTTCTCATTGTGGCATACGCCACAATGTAAAACTCATTGAACCCATACTACGCATTAGAAATTCTATTACAACGCAAAACCCCTTCAAAATAATAAGTAATAACTTTTTCTCATGCATCATATATTTAATACCGATTACACTTTCAATTTAGTGCAATTGCAGCATAGTCTTATTGTACTAATTTCCAGTAGTATCGGAATTAACCATTACATATTTATTTTTTAGTTGGACTAAAAAATAAATGCAATAGGTATAATATGATTTATTCGCAAAAGTTTATATTTGATTGGGTTTTAGCTTTTCACTACGAACCTCTAACGCATAATCAGGGATAAAATTAGAAGTTAAGGAGATGCTGAAATAAATTCAGCATGACAAAACTGCCTTTTGAAACAGCCTCTTCTTCATTATTTTAAATTCAATTACAATAAATAATTTATTATTGCGTTTATCAAATCAAATAAATAAAATAAGAATGAAGAAAATATTCATAGTAATATTAGGTTTTGCACCAATATTTGGCTCAGCGCAAGATATTAAATCTAAAAAAGGAGAAAATTATTTACCCGAGGCAAAAGATTGGGCATTACAAATAGATGCAGTACCTTTTCTAAATTATACAGGAAGGCTTTTGTCTAGTGCTGGCTCAACTTCTCCAAACATAGCATCGAATAGCCTAACCCCATTAACTATTGGCGGAAAATATTTTTTAACTAATAGCTATGCCTATAGGGCAAAAGTTAGAATAGGACTTACATCCAACACCCTAAAAAATACAATTATTGATAATGCAAAAACAAATACCGATACTATTTTTACCAGTGATTCTAAAACTTTTAAAAGTACAAATATTACCCTTTCATTCGGTTTTGAAAAAAGACGAGGCAAAACAAGATTGCAAGGATATTATGGTGCTGAAGCCATATTAAACATTGCTACCCAAAGTACTAAATACAGTTATGGCAACCCATTTACATCAAATAATCCATCAGTATACTCTACTGATTTTACAACAGCAACTTCAAGTGGGTTTAGTAACAAATTGGAATCATCAAGAGAACTAGAAAATAAGAATGGTACCACAATAGGTTTGGGAGCAAGAGGCTTTGTGGGAGTTGAGTATTTTATATTTCCAAAAATATCAATTGCCGCTGAGTTAGGCTGGGGTTTAGCATTTAGCACCACCAACGATGGGTATGTTGCAAAAGAAAGATGGGACAATTCAGCTAATAGTAAGGATATAAAAACGAATCCTAAAGCAGGGAATAACTCATTTGGGGTAGATACTGATAACAATGGAGGAAACCTGATGCTGTCGTTTCATTTTTGATATTTATAAATAGCTATATATCAATTGCTTATACTATTTTTTAGTAATATATTTTCTAAATTAATTACTGTTTATTAGACGATTACTTGCATTAATCGTAAAAAGCATTACTTTTGCGCCGAAATTAATAACCCCATAAAATAAATAACATGAACAAATTAATTATTGCAGCTTTAGTTCTAGGTACGGCTTTTACAGCTTGTAACAAAGGAACAATTTCTTCTAAGCGTTTAGATGGCACTTGGAAATTAACATCAGGTACAGGAACAGTAACAGAAGTTGAATCAGTAACTAATGGTGGAAGTACAACTTCTAGCACAACAACTACCAAGCAAACTTGGAACGGTTCTACATTAGTATCTGTTAGAACATCAAACATCCCAGGTTCATTGACTACTACTACTACTGGAACATTTACATCAGAGTGGACATTCACTAAATCGGATGGTAAATTTACATCAAAAACAAAGTCAGAAAATACATATGAATGGGATGGTTCTTATTACTCAGCAAGCGACTGTAATTTTTCATCAATGTATGCTGATGGTTTAAGAAAAGTTACAAATACTACTGACGTATCTGCATCAGGTCTATTCACAGTTTTAGGTTCAACAGGTGATATTGAAAAAAATACACGTATTTTAACTGAAACTACTTCTGAAACTACAATTTCAAGTACTGCATACACTTACTTCAATGGCACTACAGCAATTACAACTCCAGTTTATACTTTCACTTCTGGTGGTTGCACATTAGCTCCAACTTCAATACCATCTACAACTACAACTAATAATGATGTTTCTACCTCAGGTTCAGTTATGACAATAAGTGA
>JBEIDK010000101.1:0-11878 GCA_040383485.1 Flavobacteriales bacterium | reverse complement strand
CCCGATGGTTATGGTACTACTTTTGCAGAGATGCCCAACGAAGAAAAAAACAAATTGAGTCATAGAGCAAAGGCAATTGAAAAGTTGATTCAGTTTTTAAAACAATTGTAATGATTGAACAACCTGAAAACATTAAGAAAGGCAATATTTTAATTGCAGACCCTATTTTAGATGAGTTATATTTTAGAAGAGGGGTTGTGCTGATAAGCGAACACAATGCCGATGGTACTATTGGGTTTGTATTGAACAAAGAAATAGACTTACGCATCAACGAAGCCATTGAAGATTTTGGAAACATAAGCTTGCCAGTTTATTTGGGAGGACCTGTAAGCAAAGACAATTTATACTACGTGCATACTGCAGGAAATCTTGTAAAAGAAAGTAGGCCCATTACCAATAAATTATTTTTTGGCGGACATTTTGATACTTTGAAAACACTCATTATTGAAGGCAAGATAAAAGAAAATGAGGTTCGTTTCTTTTTGGGTTATTCGGGCTGGGCTGCCGGCCAATTGGAAGAAGAGCTGAAAGAAGAATCTTGGTTTGTAGGCAACATAAAAAGAAAATACGTTTTTGAACCTAATAAAAATTTATGGCGCGACACGCTTAAAGACTTGGGAAAAGAATACGCCATAATTGCTAATTTTCCTGAAGACCCATCGATGAATTAGAAAAACTTTTTTTACTCCTATTTTATTATTCGAAAAGATAAGATGCAACCTTTTAACTCTGGAAAAAGAGTTACAAATAATTTTAATGATATTTGATTAGTTTTGCGGCGTTTCAATAAAATGAAAACACGCTACACATGATTAAAAAGAAAGGCCGTAAAGTTTTAAGCCGTCCACGACAAATAGTTGCCAAAGAGGTATATGCTGCAATCACTGATATTTTCGAAAAAGGTGTTTATATGGATAAGGCGATTGAGAAAATGATGAAAAAAAATAAGGTTTGGGGTGTGCGCGACAGGGCTTTTGCTGCAACTACTACCTATGACATGGTGCGCAACTGGAGGCTTTTACTGAGCGCTGCCAACATTGAGTTTGACTATACTATTATTCAGTTTTGGAAATTGTTTGGCACCTTAACCTTGCTTAAAGGTGAAGACCTAGGCGAATATAAATCGCTAAACGAATTGCCAGTAGATTCCATTTCCGAAAGGCTAAAGAAATTTAAAAATGTACGCAAAATTCGTGAATCGTATCCAGATTGGATTGATAATATATGTGCCAAAGAACTTGGTAAAGATTGGGATGCTATTGCTACAGCGCTAAACAAACCATCGAACATGGTTATACGAGCTAATACCTTAAAAACTAGTAGAGAAAAACTAAAAGATTTATTGGAACACGAAGGCATAGAAACTACTGAACAAGAATTGTCGCCCGATGCTTTGCAACTGGTTTTTAGCAGAAATGTTTTTCGTTCGGATGCTTTTACAAATGGCTTGTTCGAAGTGCAAGATGCAGCATCACAATTGGTAAGTGATTTTTTAGAAGCCAAATCGGGTATGCGAATAATTGATGCCTGCGCTGGTTCGGGCGGTAAGACTCTGCACCTTGCGGCAATCATGAAAAATAAAGGTAAAATAATTGCCCTCGATTATAAAGAATTTAAGCTTGAAGAATTAAGAAAACGGGCATCGCGTGCAGGAGCAAATATTATTGAAGCTAAGGTAGTTGAAAACACAAAAGTAGTAAAACGATTGTATGAAACTGCTGACCGTGTTTTGCTTGATATGCCATGCAGCGGGCTAGGTGTTTTGCGCCGAAACCCTGATAGTAAATGGATATTGCAGGCCAATGAACTTGAACGTGTTAAAGAGCAACAACAACAACTTTTGCAACAGTATGCACAAATGACAAAAATTGGAGGCAAGGTTGTATATGCTGTGTGCAGTATTTTGCCGTCGGAAGGCGAAGAACAGGTAGCATTATTTTTAAAGAATAATCCCAATTTTGAACTTGAAGGAGAGAAAAGATACTCGCCAGCACAATATGAATGTGATGGTTTTTACATGGCCAAAATGATTAGAAAAGAACTGCCAAAAGCAGAATAAATAATTGATTTATGAATAGAGTATTAACAGGCATACAAAGCAGTGGCATTCCGCATTTGGGAAACATACTTGGTGCGCTACTACCTGCCATTGAACTGTCGAAAAAAAAGGAGAACGAGGCGTTTTTATTTATTGCCGACATGCATTCGCTTACAACTATTAAAGATGCCACAACACGAAAGCACAATACAAATGCCGTAGCAGCAGCATGGTTGGCCTTTGGTTTAGATACTGAAAAAAATGTATTTTACAGACAAAGTAGGGTGCCGCAAGTTGCTGAGTTAACTTGGTTTTTGAGTTGTTTTGTACCTTTTCCGATGCTTGCCAATGCGCACTCCTTCAAAGACAAAAGTGATAAGCTTAGCGATGTAAATGCTGGATTATTTACTTATCCTGTTTTGATGACTGCAGATATAATTCTTTACTCGGCCAATCAGGTACCAGTCGGAAAAGACCAATTACAACACCTAGAAATGGCACGCGATATTGCCGCAAGTTTCAATTTTAATTTTGGAGACACCTTTGTATTGCCCTCGGCACTGATAGATGAACAGGTAATGATTGTGCCTGGTACCAATGGACAAAAAATGAGTAAGAGCTATCATAATTTTATTGATATTTTCTTAGACGATAAGGCACTTGAAAAACAAATTAAAACAATTATTACAGACGCTACACCACTTGAAGAACCTAAGGATCCAGACACTTGCACTGTTTTTAAATTATATAGTTTATTAGCCACACCCGAATTGATTTCCGAAATGAGAAATAATTATTTGACTGGTGGGTACGGTTATGGACATGCAAAAAAAGCGTTGTTCGAATTGATTTGCGATAAATTTAAAGCCGAAAGAATTGCTTTTAATAATTTTATGAAAGATGAAAAACTACTAGAAGAGAAATTGTCGTTGGGAGAAAAAAAGGCATCTATAATTGCGAATGAAAAACTTGATGAAGTAAGACAAAAATTAGGATTTAGATAATATGACAAAGTCAAAAATAGAGCGCTTTGCTCAGATAGATACTTTTGATAATGTATTTCAACACCTACAAAATAAAGAAGAGGTAGAGCCATTTCATTTGCAAGGAAAATGGAATACGGAGTATTTTAAAAACAATAACAACATAGTACTTGAGCTTGGCTGTGGCAAAGGAGAGTACACTGTTGGAATGGCTACCAATAATAGTAACAAAAATTATATAGGTGCCGATTTAAAAGGCAACCGCATTTGGATTGGTGCAAAACATGCCCTAGAAAACAAAATGCCAAATGTTGCTTTTTTGCGCACCCGAATTGAAAACATTGCGTATGCTTTTATAGAAAATGAAGTATCTGAAATTTGGATAACATTCCCTGACCCACAACCACAAAAAACACGTGAAAAAAAAAGATTGACGCATCCTCGATTCTTAGATAAGTATAAAAAGATACTAAAAAAAGGTGGCGTAATTCAACTTAAAACAGACAATGAACCATTGTTTTTATTTACGCTAGAGGTAATAAAAGAACGGAAGTGCAAAATACTTTGCTATACCAATAACTTATATAACAAAGGGTCGGTAGCTTTTAATGAAGAGGTTATTCCAGCAGAAACAAAACAGATAAAAACCTATTATGAAAAATTATTTTCAGACAAAGGATTTAATATTTGCTATGTTGCTTTTATTGATGGTTAAAGAATAAGGTTGACTAATTATTTTGAAACCTTTTTCCTAATTTCGGTATATGACCCTAAAATACCTAAACCTCCTTCTACATTGGTAAATACCCTTACTGGTTCAGAAAATGGATTTGAGCCAACACTGCTTTGTAAATTAACACTTCGCTTATACTCATAATAACTTTTAGTCATCGATTTTATTCTAATGGTTAAGGTGTCTACATTGGCTTGATAACTGCTAAAATATACATTGACCTTAAAGTTTTTTCCATCAAAAAACTTATCGGTAAAAGCTAATGCGTCGGTATAATAATAATTACCTCCATCTAGACCAGAGCCTTCGTAATTTTCCTTTAGCGCCTCATCCGTAATTGTTAAATAAGCAGGTATAGGCAATTTTGTTGAGTCTATAATTTGTCCGGTATTTGGATTGAAGTTATAGTTATAAAAAAATGATTGAATGCTTAGTTCATAATAGTTTTTTGTACCCGGCACATCAACAATATCAAAAGATACTTTTGCCATCATTTGTTGTTCTAAAATCAAAGCCGAATCTTGAAAAGTTATATTGGTAATTTCAGCTTGCTGTATGATGGTTTCCTTTGCAACAGCGTCTGTATAGCCTGGAACCCTAACAATAACCTTATACTCTTTTCCAATTTGCGGCTTAAAATTCAAAGACTTATATACGCCATCTTCAAACCTTGGCAATATTTCAATAAAAACATTGTTTTCATACAAGCTAACAACAGCGTTATTAATTTTCAAATTTGCAACATCATCAACGTATAACTTTTTACTTCTTGAAACTAAAACCTTTACAACCGAATCGCTTGAAAGAATTGAATTAAGGACTAATTTGTAGCTACTTTCGGGAAGTTTAACTTCTACTTCTTTTTGACAAGCCGCCAATAAAAATATTATTGCTATCGAAAATAATATAGTAATTTTTTTTACTGTTATCATATATACTAAAATTTAAAATTATATGAAAGTGATGGCAACACTGGAAATAAACTTATTTGAAAAATTCTTTCCTTACCAGCATCGTTATACCCTTGGTAATAGAAATATGGATTTTGACGGTTATAGGCGTTATAAAAACTTACGTTCCAAGTTGCAATACCAAACTTTTTAACTTTGTGTAAATTAAATCCAATATCCATTCTGTGGTATGCGCGCATTCTTACATTATTCAACTGTTCGTAATACTTAATTGTTTGTTCATTGTTTTGAGGGCCTCCTCCAAAAAAACTACCAAAGGATGGAGTAAAAAAATCTGGTGCAGCAGAATAAGATTGGCTTGGTAATGAAATGGAATTGCCAGTGCCATATACCCACGATGCTGCAATATCAAAAACTTTACTGAAGGTATGCTGAATGGTGATGCCAATGTCATGACGGCGGTCAAACTTATAAGCATACCATTTTCCTAGGTTTTTTTCATCGAACTGACGGGTTGTTTTTGAAATAGTATAACCTACCCAGCCAGTAGTTTTGCCAAATTTACGTTGTAAAAAAACTTCGCCACCAAAACTTTTACCCTTACCTCTGGTCACTCTATTTTCCCAATCATTGCTGCTTACAAAATTACTAACCCCTTCTTTGTATTCAATCACATCAAACATATCTTTATAATACCCTTCAACTGAAAATTCATAAATGTCGGCTACCGTGCGGGCAATACCCAATGCGTATTGCACAGAGCGTTGAGGCAAAATTTTATTAGTAACTGGCACCCATAAGTCGGTTGGCAAACCAATGCCTTGATTGCTTAGTAAATGAAGGTATTGAGTCATTGTTGCATAACTGGCCTTTAATGCCCAACCATAAGGCAATCGGTAATTTGCAGAAATACGTGGCTGTAATGAAAAGTAATTTTTTCCTGATACATTAAAGTATGCCTGATGCAAACCGGCATTGATACTAAACTTATCAAACACTTTCCAATCATCTTCAATATATAAAGATGCTTCATTTGAAAATAATCGGCTTGCACCTGTTGTTGTATCTTGCTTTGCAGTGTTTGCAGTTATTTTTGTTTGTACCGAGCCAGGACTAAAAATATGATAAATATATGTGGTTCCGAACCTAATGAAGTGATTATTATTTGGTCTATAATCAAGGTTTATTCTTCCTGCATAATCTTGAATTCCTGAAAATATTCTTTGCAAATACTTTGTGTCTTCAACTCTTATTCCAGCAGAATCTCTTTGTGATTGTACATCGTTTTTTATTTCATATCTGTACTTTGTATAGGTTAAAGAAGTGTTTAAAAATAGTTTATTGGTTAGAATATTATTCCACCTTAATGCCGCTGTTTTATTGCCCCATGTTAATCCAAATTTATTTGATGAAGCGTATTTTTGATTGTCATAATTGTAGTCATCTTTAAATTCACCATAAACTTTATCATCACCAGTATATCCGCTTAAAAACAATCTATTTTTTTCATTGATACGCCAATTCAACTTTGCATTAAAATCGTAAAAGTAAATGCCTGCCCCAGCGCCACCTGATTGTTTTTTAATGAATGGTTGTGCTAAAATATCAATATAAGTGCGGCGGCCTGAGATAATAAAACTGGCTTTGTCTTTGGCTATAGGACCTTCGACTGTTAAACGTGAAGCGATTAATCCAATACCGAATGTACCATGATAATTTTGATTGTCGCCATCTTTCATGGTGATATCAATAACAGAAGATAGCCTTCCTCCGTATCTTGCAGGAAATCCACCTTTTATTAATTCAACATTGCTTATTGCGTCAGCATTGAAAATAGAAAAAAAGCCGAACAAATGATTAGGATTGTAAATTGGTACACCATCTAACAAAATTAAATTTTGGTCAGGGCCGCCGCCTCTAACGTATAATCCTGTAGTTCCCTCGCCGCCTTTTTGTACACCTGGCAAAAGTTGTAATGCCTTTAGTACATCTACTTCCCCGAACAAGGCAGGAATATTTTTTATTGTTTCTATGGGAATGTTAATTCGACTCATTTCTGTCTTTTCTTCAATACGCTCTTGTTTAGCTGCACTAATAATTACTTCTTTCAAAACTGTATTTGAAATTAGCTTGCAATTGATAATGGTATCTTTGGTTACTTTTATTTGAAAAGTTTTAGGTTGGTAGCCCAGGTAGGAGAATTTAATTTCTAATAGAATATTTGCTTCGATGCTTAAACCATAGAAACCGTAGATGTTGCTTGTGGTGCCTTTGTTGGAAATGATATCGACTGCTGCTGCTCCGATTAGTTTTTCATTATTGGTTTGATCCTCGATATAGCCACTTACAGTTATTTTCTTTTGTGCAAAAGAAAATTGTACAATAAAAATACATATTAATAAACCTATTTTTTTCATCCTGCTAAAAAAGAGTTTTTAAAACGTAACAAATACTAAAATATTGTATTCTAGTTTTATTATTTATGAATTTAACCCAGCTTACGATTAGAAATTCTATTACAACGCAAAACCACTAACGCGTAATCTGGGTTTAAAAACAAAAAGCTGCGAACAATTAATTCTTCGCAGCTTTTTGAAAATAAATATTTTTCGATTACTACCATACTTTGGCTCTATCATTCTCTTCTCTCCACATCTTGTCACCTTTCTTCACTCCAAATGCATCATAAAATTCTTGCATGTTACTTATTGGACCATTTGCACGGAACATAGCAGGAGAATGGGAATTGGTATTCACTTGTTTTTTCATTGCTTCGGGTGTGTAGTTTGTTCTCCAAATTTGTGCCCAGCTTAAAAAGAAACGTTGGTCGGGAGTAAAGCCTCCAATCTTGTCATTACCTTGACCTTGTTTTGTTTTTTTGAATGCTTGATATGCTATCATTATTCCTCCAAAATCTGCAATGTTTTCACCTAAGGTAAGTTCTCCATTTACGTGTAAGCTATCAATAGCAACATAATTTGAATATTGATTTACAACCATTTTAGTTTTTGCACTAAACTTTGAGCTATCTTCACTTGTCCACCAATTTTTTAAGTTGCCCATTTCATCAAACTGACATCCTTGGTCATCGAATCCGTGTGTTAGCTCATGTCCTATAACAGCTCCAATTCCTGCATAATTAACGGCATCATCAGCCTCAGCAAAAAAGAATGGAGGTTGCATAATACCAGCCGGAAAAGTAATTTCATTTGTAGTAGGTTGGTAGTAAGCATTAACTGTTGGAGGTGTCATTAACCACTCCATTTTATCTACAGGTTTATCAAGTTTTGCAAAATTTCTTTTCAACTCAAACTTAAATGCATTTGTTGCATTTTTGTAATGTGACTCTTTTGTTATTTCTAATGTCGAATAATCTCTCCACTTATCAGGGTAACCTAGTTTACGAATAACGGTAGTAAGTTTTTTATTGGCTTTTTCTTTTGTTTCGGCACTCATCCAATCAAGCTGTTCAATTCTTTGCTTGTAAGCCGTCATAAGGTTGCTTACCATTTCATCTACTCGTGCTTTACTTTCAGGCTTAAAATACTTCTCTACAAATAATTGTCCTAAAGCCTCACCAATAGTTTGGTCAACTTCTTGCAATGCTCTTTTCCATCTTGGCTTTTGCTCTTTTTGCCCATTAAGGATTGTACCATTAAAAGCAAAATTAGCTGCTGAAATTTCATCTGTTAAATTATCAGCTGTTGAGTTAATTAACCACCATCTTAAATAAGTTTTCCAATTGTCAAGTGAAACAGATTTAACCATTGCATCTGCTTGTTTGAAGAAATTAGGCTGACCAACAATAATTTCCTTAGCAGCATTTAAACCAAGAGTATTTAAATATAATGGCCATTGTAAATTTGGGTACTTTTTTTCTAAATCAGCAATTGACCATTTGTTATACTGTGCTTGTATGTTGCGCAATTCTACATTTGTCATACTAGCTTTTGCTAATTGTAGTTCAAATGCATAAACTGTTTTGGCATTTTTTGTTGCCTGCTCTTTGGTATCGCCAAGCAATTCAAACATTTTAATTAAATGTTCATTGTATGCTGTTTGTAATTGCTTTGCATCAGCATCAGTTTTTGTATAATAATCACGGTCAGGTAGGCCTAGTCCGCTTTGGTTTGACTGTGCAATGTTTTGGTCACTAATTTTTGGGTCTTGACCAACGTAGGTAACAAATAATGCACGAGTTCCTTCAAGTTGAAGTTGTGCAATTACTTTCATTAAATCAGAAGTAGTTTTAATGTTTTGAATCAATTCTAATTCCGCACTAAGTGGCTTCACACCTTCTGCATTCTTTTTAGCTGAATCCATTGCAGCATAATAATAGTCGCCTATTTTTTGCGCATTGGTACCTTGGGCGTTTTTCTTTTTAGCTGTCTCATCTAAAATTTCACGTAACTTCTTTATGTTGTCTTCGTTCAAAATTGAGAAACTGCCCCAGCGGCTTTCAGTAGATGGCACTGGGTTATTTTTTAGCCAGTTGCCATTGGCATATTTGTAAAAATCGTCTTGTGGTCTAACAGTGGTATCAATATTTTTTATATCAATTCCTACGCCCATTTCGGTACCTTCTTTTTTGGGTGCGCCACACGATGCTAAAATTGCAACAAAAGCTATTCCAAGTAAATAATTGTAAATTTTCATTATTAATTTAAGTTGTTTATAAATACAATGATAATATTAAAACTCAATTCATTTGAATTACATTTTTACGGTTTAGACAAATCCGAAAAGTCGAGATTTTATTATTACGGAAAAGTCAGTAAAATATGATGCTTGAGGCATAATTACATTAAAGTTGTATTTTTATTTTCGACAAAACAATTGTTCAATAGTTTTTGGGGAGTCAAGTTATTTCCCATAAAATAAAAAGTGCCATTAATAATTGTAATATATTGGCCGCTCAAAGTGAATATATGATGTCAATTGGGTACTTTTTTGCATTTGGTGCAGCGTTGTGTTGGTCAATAGGAGCCTTCCCTTTAACCATAGCATCAAGGCAAATGGATATAAACAGCATGAACCATTTGCGTTTATTTATTGCAACAATTTTACTTTCTTTTATTGCGCTATTTTATGATTCCTCAAATTTTATACATCTATTTTCTTTTGAATATTCTATTGCATGGTTTTATTTAGGAGTTTCAGGAGTACTTTCATTAGTAGTTGGTGATTACTTAAGCTTTAAGAGTTTTTCAATATTAGGGCCTCAACAAGCTTTAATGCTAACAACATTTTCACCAGCATCGGCGCTTATTGCCGGAATTATTTTAATAGATGAACACGTTAATGTTTTTGGTATTATTGGTATGCTTATCACTATTGTTGGTGTAATGACAATTAGTTTAGGCCGCTCAGAAAGAAATGCAATACCGGATCATGGCTTTGGCTCTATTTCAAAAGGTATACTTTTTGGTCTGCTTGCATCTGCTTGCCATGGAATAGCGCTTGCCTTCGGAAAGCTAGGCATTAATGAACAAAAACTATCAGGGCAATTGGTTGGCCCTTTTTCAGCTACGTTTATTAGATTATTTGTTTCAGGATTATTTCTTATTACTCTAACTCTTATTTCTGGTAAAATAAAAGTGGTAATAAAAAATGTAACTACAGTTAATGATGGCCTCAAAAATGCACTATTTGGAACAATATTTAATCCAACATTTGCTCTGACTTTTGCAATGCTCGCCATCATGAAAATAAACGTTGCCGTTGCTCAAACAATTTTTGCAACGGTACCAATGTTTACTTTAGTAATTGGTTATTTTTATTACAAGAAAAAAATTAGTGTAAAAGCCGTTTTAGGAGTACTCGCCTCTTTGGTAGGTGTTGGCTTGCTTGTTTGGCAGGATGAACTTCTTACCTACTTTTAATATTCCAATTTATCATTTAACTCTAATAAGTCTAACTATTTAATCAGACTAATCATTATTTTATTTAGGTTTGAAAAATGAGTTTGTTAGAAGATTTTAAAAGTCAAAATCAAAATATACTTAATACAAATGATGAATATCTATTAGCTATTAGTGGCGGCATAGATTCAATGACATTGTTTGACCTTTGCATAAAATCGAGACTAAAATTTTCTGTGGTTCATTGTAATTTTTCTTTAAGAAATGAGGAGTCAAAAAGAGATGAAAACTTTGTGAGAAATTTAGCAGAGAAAAATAATATTAGAATTTTTTCAAAGGCTTTTAACACCAAAACTTATGCTCATAAAAATCATATAAGCATACAAGAGGCTGCTAGAAATTTACGTTACGAATATTTTCAACAACTGGTTGATGAGCATTTATTCAGGTATGTTTTTATTGCTCATAACCAAAACGATTCTGTTGAAACCGTTTTTATAAACATGCTAAGGGGCACGGGAATAAAGGGTTTGAGAGGCATTAGAAAAGAAAGAGTAAATATATTTCGACCAATAATATTTGCAAATAGAAAAGAGATAGAAGATTATGCCAAAACAAATGATTTGAGTTTTGTAGAAGACAGTAGTAACGCAAAAGATGATTATCTCAGAAATAATATTAGACATCATTTAATACCGAGCATTTTAAAAATAAATGAAAATGCTCAAAATCTAATTTCGAAAAATTTAGAATTAGTTTCGAAGGAAGTAGAATTAAATGATTGGCTAATGAATGAATGGCTAAGTAATAATATTGAGCACAATGAAAACAATTTTATAGTAGAGTTCAATTCTTTAAATAATATTCCTCATCCTGCTTTGATGATACAGCAGATTTTAAAACCGGACCACATAGATTTATATGAAATTGAAAAATTTATATATTCTAAAACAGGTTCTATTCTAGAAACTTCAATTTATAAAGTACTTAAGAATAGGTCGGAACTTATATTTCAAAAAAAAACTGATGAATCTACTTTCAAAGAAGAATTCATATTTGAAGATACAAAACATATGGTTGACTTCCATGTAGAATGTTTTACAAAAAATTCTGAATTCAAAATTGAGAGCAATCCAAATATTGCGTTTTTTGATTTTGATAGCCTTAAGTTTCCAATAAAAATTAGAAGTTGGAGAAATGGTGACTATTTCTATCCGCTAGGAATGAATCATAAAAAATTACTAAGTGATTTTTTTATAAATAATAAAATTCCATTGTTTGAAAAAGAAAAAATTAAAGTCATGGTTTCAGGTGAAGAAATTTGTTGGGTTGCTGGAATGCGCATTGATAAT
>JBEIDK010000100.1:0-12122 GCA_040383485.1 Flavobacteriales bacterium | reverse complement strand
TAATCGTCTCGTAAATCCGGTTTTAATTAAAACTCCTATGAGTACCTCAAAGGAAAATTATAGGCAAATAGCAGGATACATTAATATAAATTGTGAAAAGAAAACATTTGATTTTGACGGTAAAATTAGTCTAAGCGGTCAATATTCTACACTTCTCAGAAATTATTACTCAAATGGTTTAATTGACCCAAGTATCAGTAATTTATATGGTAAGAAATTATCTGATAATTCTCCAACACCAATCATCTCTTATCCATTATTATCGTCAAGTAAAACCTTTCCTTTTAAAACAACTTATAAGGCAAATTTCGAATTCAATAACCTTTTTATAGAAAAGGACTCACTAATTGAAATCAGTATTTCAAATTGGATTAATTTTATTTATCCCGATACAAATTTTCTTAATTCTAAAAATCGTAATTTTAATTTCTATGCAGATTTTTTATCTAATGACAAGTATAAATTTCAGTTAAGATTTAGTAGCCCTGTTGATATTGTAAATATTAACGACTTTAATTTTAAAATAGAAAATCAACATGCAAATATTCTTTGTTTTATGAAAAAAAATGATGATGGAAATTATTTATTCGATATAAACTTTGAAATATTAAACGAAGAAGTTAAAAAAGAGAACATTGAGCATTTTACCGAAATAGCTAATAATTTAAGTAAGTTGACTAAAATGAAACTTTTAGTAAAAAAAGTTTAAGGCATTACATTTAGCCATATTGATTAAACTCATGCTAAAAATCCCTTAATACTTTACAATAATTAAGGTTTTGCACCAAAAAAATGTATAAATTCGCAAACATTTTTTTGAAAATTATTTCATGTTACAACTAATAAATAAAGGATTAGCCAATTTATTTGGTAAAAAATCTGACCGCGATTTAAAAGATATTCAACCAATCGTTAATAGAATTCACGAAGAGTATAAGGATATTGTTAACCTAGATAATGATGCGTTAAGAAAAAGAACAATTTTTTTAAAGAATCGAATTGCTGAATATATTTCTGTTGAAGAACAGCAAATTGAGGATTTAAAAAATAAAGCAGAAAACAATCATGCTATCGATTTGCACGAACGCGAAGGAATATATACCCAGATAGATAGTCTCAAAAAAGAGATTACAAAAAAAATCGAAGAAATTTTAGCAGAAATACTTCCAGAAGCCTTTGCAATTTTAAAAGACACTGCACGTAGGTTTAAAGAAAATTCAGAGGTAATTGTTACAGCTACTGATTTTGATAAGCAACTAGCCTCTACTCGCAAACATATTACCATTGATGGTACAAAAGCAAAGTATTCTAATACTTGGGAGGCCGCAGGAAATATGGTTGTATGGGACATGGTACACTATGATGTACAACTTATTGGTGGGATTATTTTACATCAAGGAAAAATTGCCGAAATGGCTACAGGTGAGGGTAAAACTTTAGTAGCAACACTTCCGGTTTTCTTGAATGCTTTGCCAGGAAAAGGCTTGCATTTAGTAACTGTAAATAACTACTTGGCAAAACGTGATAGCGAGTGGATGGGGCCAATAATGGAGTTTCATGGGCTAAAGGTTGATTGTATTGACAAGCATGAACCAAATACTGACCAAAGAAGAAATGCTTATTTGGCTGACATTACCTATGGTACTAATAATGAATTTGGCTTTGATTATTTGCGTGATAATATGGTTAAGGATCCAGAAGAAATGGTTCAACGTCCGCATAACTTTGCCATTGTTGATGAGGTAGATAGCGTTTTGATTGATGATGCGCGTACCCCTTTAATTATTTCTGGACCTACACCAAAAGGAGATATTCATGAGTTTTTTGAATTAAAGCCAGAAATTGAAAAGTTAGTTAATGTGCAACGTAACTTTATTAACGGAGTATTGGCTGATGCAAAAAAGTTATTTAATAGCACCGACAAAAAAGAAAAGGAAGAGGCCGATATTAAATTGTTAAGAGCGTATAGAGGCTTGCCTAAAAATAAAGCACTAATTAAATTTTTAAGTGAACCAGGTGTTAAGTCAGCGTTGCAAAAGGTTGAAGGCGTTTACAGTCAAGACCACAACAAGGAAATGCCTAAGATTGATGCAGATTTGTATTTTGTTATTGATGAACGTAATTCGAGTATTGAACTTACCGAAAAAGGAATTGAATTAATATCAACAAATGATACTAAATTTTATGTATTACCTGATGTTGGTGCAGAAATAGCAGAAATAGAAAAGTCAAATCTTTCATCACATGAAAAATTAGAACGCAAAGAGCAGTTGATGGCGGATTATTCTGTTAAGAGTGAAAGGGTTCATACCATGAATCAGCTCTTAAAAGCATATACACTTTTTGAGAAAGATGTGGAGTATGTTGTAATGGATAATAAAGTTAAGATTGTTGATGAACAAACCGGACGTATTCTAGATGGAAGAAGGTACTCAGATGGTTTGCATCAAGCAATTGAAGCAAAAGAAAATGTAAAAGTTGAAGCAGCAACACAAACTTATGCTACTGTTACCTTACAAAATTATTTCAGGATGTATAACAAGCTAGCAGGTATGACTGGTACTGCTGAAACTGAAAGCGCTGAATTTTGGGATATCTATAAGTTAGACGTTGTTGTAATACCAACTAATCGTGACATTTCAAGAACCGATAAAGAAGATTTGGTTTATAAAACAAAACGTGAAAAATATAATGCTGTAATTGATGTAATTGCTGAAGAAACAGCCAAAGGAAGACCAGTGTTAGTTGGTACTACATCAGTTGAAATATCTGAATTATTAAGTAGAATGTTGAAGTTAAAAGGGATTCAACACAATGTGTTAAATGCAAAATTACATCAAAAAGAAGCAGACATTGTTGCTTTTGCAGGTAAATCTAAAACAGTAACCATTGCAACTAATATGGCAGGTCGTGGTACCGACATTAAATTAGGTGAAGGTGTAAAAGAAGCTGGTGGGCTAGCAATTATAGGTACAGAAAGACATGATAGTAGACGTGTAGATAGACAATTGCGCGGAAGGGCTGGTCGTCAAGGAGACCCGGGTTCTTCTCAATTTTTTGTTTCGCTTGAAGATGATTTGATGCGACTTTTTGGTAGCGATAGAATATCGTCATTAATGGACAGAATGGGTCTTGAGGAAGGGGAAGTAATTCAACATTCAATGATTACCAAATCAATTGAACGTGCACAACGTAAAGTTGAAGAAAACCACTTTGGTACTCGTAAAAGATTACTAGAATATGACGATGTAATGAATAAGCAACGTGAGGTTATATACACTCGTCGTCGCCACGCGTTATATGGCGAACGACTTGCAGTTGATATTAGTAATAGTTTGTATGATGTTGCTCAAAGCATGGTGCAAATTGCAATTGATGATAAAAATTACGAAGGCTTAAGAATGGACTTGATAAAGGTTTTTGGAATTGATGCACCTTTTTCAAGTGAAGACTTTTTTAAAGGTAAGTTAATTGATAACACACAGAAAATTTTTGATGCAGCTTCTGACCATTATCAAGCAAAACGAAATAGTATGGCCGAACAAGCTTTCCCAGCTATCAAAAACGTATTTGAAACTGCGTCTCATCAATATGAAAATATTGTTTTCCCTATTACTGATGGACTAGAAACGATTCAAGTTGTTGCCAATTTAAAAAAATGCTACGAATCTAAAGGCGCTGAACTTTTTACTACTTTCGAAAAAATGGTTCCTTTAACCATTATTGATGAAGCATGGAAAGAACACCTACGTGAAATGGATGAACTAAAGCAAAGTGTTCAAAATGCCGTTTATGAGCAAAAAGACCCATTATTGGTTTACAAAACAGAAAGCTTTAGTTTGTTTACGGACATGGTAAATAGAGTAAATAAAGACATTATAAGTTTCTTGAGTAAAGCTCATATTGAGGTGCAAGAAAGACCAAAAGTTGAGATTCCTAGACAGCAAATGCAAACGCCAAAATTACAAACTTTTAGTAGTGACAATGTTAGTACCACTGGAGGACAAACTCCCTTTTATAACAGCAATGAAGAACAAGAAAAGCCTAAGCCTCAACCAATAAGAGTTGAGAAAACAGTGGGCCGCAATGAGCCCTGTCCTTGTGGTAGCGGAAAAAAGTATAAAAATTGTCATGGAATAGAATCTTAGTTTCAACTAATTTAGCTGATGTACCATTTTAGTTTCATTTAAAATGGATGCTTTTTTTATTGTCTTTTTATTGAATAGGAATTTCTTAACTAAGATTTAAAACCTATTTTCGCATTCATTTATTTAATTAGAAAATGTCAGATTTTATTGTTTCGGCCCGCAAGTATAGACCAGCTACATTCGACACTGTAGTTGGACAAAGTCATATCACAAATACTCTTAAAAATGCTATTCTTAATAAACAATTAGCTCACGCTTTTTTATTTTGCGGTCCTAGGGGAGTTGGTAAAACTACTTGTGCCAGAATTCTTGCTAAAACCATCAATTGTTTTGATTTACAACCTAGTGGTGAAGCTTGCGATAAATGTGATTCTTGTGAGTCATTCAAAAATGGTCAATCATTTAATATAGTTGAGCTTGATGCTGCAAGCAATAATTCTGTTGATGATATCCGAAACTTAATAGAAAATGTTAGGTATGCACCACAACTTGGTAAGTATAAAATATTTATTATAGATGAGGTTCACATGCTTAGTTCTCAAGCATTCAATGCTTTTTTGAAAACTTTAGAAGAGCCTCCAGCACATGCTATTTTTATTTTAGCTACAACTGAAAAATATAAGATTTTGCCTACAATTTTATCTAGGTGTCAGATTTTTGATTTCAATAGAATTCAAGTAGAAGATATTGCTAATCATTTGGCATTTATTGCCAACAAAGAAAATGTAATAGCAGAACCTGACGCATTGCATGTAATAGCTCAGAAAGCTGATGGTGGTCTGCGCGATGCTTGCAGTATGTTTGACCAGATAGTTACTTTTAGTGGTTCTAATATTACTTATCAGCATGTAATCGAAAATTTGAACATTTTAGATTATGATTACTATTTTGCAATAACCGATGCACTTTTGTTAGCAGATATAGGCAAGTCATTAGTTATTTTTAATGAAATTTTAAGTAATGGTTTTGATGGTCATTTATTTATTTCAGGCTTAGCATCTCACTTAAGAAATTTATTAGTTACTAGAGATGAAGCAACACTGCAATTGTTGGAAGTTACAAATTCTGTAAAACTAAAATATAAAGAACAATGCTCTAAATGTTCTGTTGTTTTTTTAGTAAACGGAATTACTATTTGTAGTAAAACTGATTTCCAATATAAGGTGAGTAAAAATCAGAGACTATTGGTTGAGTTAGCCTTAATGCAAATAGCAAACACGGAAGCAACTGCTGCCGAAAAAAAAAATGATATAAGTGAAAAGCCTCATTCTGTTGCTGTTGAAAACAATAAAGCTAATGAGCCTGAATTAGGTTATTCAATTCCCAAAATTGATCATGTTGAGACTCCTAAAGTTGCATTTGATTTACCTATTAAAAAGGAAGAACCAATTCAAACAATAGCAAAGCCAAATCCACAACCCAAGCTACATACAACTGGTTTAAGTAGTTTTCTCAATAAAAAAAGCATATCAGAAAATGTAAATCAAACTGCAACCAATTCATTACTTGCTGAAGGGCCATTTGATATATTTACTGAAAAAGAATTGCAAAACGCTTGGCAATCCTTTGCAAATAGATTCGATAAAACGCATAACATTCATATTACACTAACCACACATAAGCCAACTTTTGTAGATACTAAGATTTCTTTTCTCATAGACAATGCAGCTCAACACTTGCAATTGAGTGAAATGATGCAGGATATACTAGCATTCATGCGCAAAGAATTGAAGAACATGGCAGTATCAATTGAATTGATAATAAACAAAGACGAATCGAAAAGAATACCCTATACTAACAAAGAAAAATTTGAAGCAATGGCAAAGAAAAATCCGGCATTATTATATTTAAAAGAAAAATTTGAAGGCGAATTATAATAAGTAGTATTTTAAAGTAACGTAGTTAAAGAGTGAACCATATTTCAATTAATTATAAATCTCACAATGTAAGATGATACAACAAAACGAATTAGAGCATCTAAAGCAATTATTAAGCACTCCTCAGCAAATAAGTATCGTTACTCATACCAACCCAGATGGCGATGCAATTGGCTCATCACTTGGATTGTATCATTATTTAATTCAGAAAAAACATAAAGTAAAAGTAATTGTGCCCAATGCGTTCCCTCATTTTTTAGCTTGGATGAATGATTCTGAAAAGGTTATTGATTATGAAAGACAAAAAGAAGATGCGGATGACTTTGTACAAACTTCTGATATTTTGTTCATGTTAGATTTTAATAATTTACAGCGCATAGATAACCTTGCCGATGCAGTTGAAAAAAGTGATGCATTTAAAATTTTAATCGACCACCATCAACAACCTGATATTGCTGCAAACATTACTGTAAGCGACACATCAGCATGTTCAACTTGCCAGATGATTTTTGAAATTATTGATTTATTAGGGGATAAAAATTTGATAAATGTAAATTCTGCCGAGTGTCTTTACTGCGGTATAATGACTGATACTGCTAGTTTTCGATTCGACTCTACCTCTGCTAAAACACATAGAATTGTTGCTCAGTTAATTGAAATCGGTGTTATAAAAAGTAAGATACATGGAGCAGTTTACGATAAGAATACTCTAGACAAGCTTCAATTAGTTAGCTATTGTTTGTGTAATAATTTAAAGTTACACCACAATAATAAAATTGCAACCATTACCTTTAATGCAGAGGAACAAAAGAAGTACAATATGCAAAAAGGTGATACCGAAGGCTTAGTTAATCATGGTTTATCGGTTGATGGTGTATTGGTTTCTGCGTTTTTTACTGAAAGAGATGGCATGATAAAAATTTCATTCAGAAGTAAAGGCAAAATTGATGTAAATGCATTTGCTAGAAAATATTTTGAAGGAGGAGGCCATGTAAATGCTGCAGGTGCAAAAAGTAATTTAAGCATTGAAAAAACACTTGAGAAATTTATTGAACTTTCAAATGAACTTGTTTAAAAAATAGCGCGGTGATAAATGCAATTATTTCTGGTATAGCACTTGGTTTATTGTTAAGTATTTTGATTGGGCCAGTATTTTTTCTTTTAATTAAAACTAGTATTTATGACGGTTTTAAAAGTGCAATGTATTTAGAATTAGGTATTTGTTTAAGTGATGCAGTTTGCATTTTTATTGCTTATATTGGGTTAGCTAATTTGCTCCAAGAGCCTTCTTTTAAGCCGATTATCAGTTGGATAGGAGGAATTGTTTTAATAGTATTTGGAATCATTACTTATCGTCAAAAAATTAAACTAGAAAAGAAAATAACCATTCCAAAAAGAGACGATTATATTAAGTTAATCATAAGAGGCTTCTTGTTTAATATAACCAATCCTTCTGTTATTTTTTTCTGGATAGGGGCTGTTGGTATTGCAGTTTCACAATTTCAAAACAATAAGTTATTTATTGCGACATACTTTTTATTTACACTTTTAGTTGTAATAGCTATTGACATATTAAAGGCTAAGCTAGCAATGAGGTTAAGCAAATCAATCAACGATTCAAAACTTTCACTACTAAGTAAAATAGCTGGAATAGGAATACTGTTATTTGGAGTAGGGATAATTGTAAAACTTTTTATTTAGTTTTTAATTTAAATCCATACTTCCTTTAAGCCTAAATTGCTTGCATTCTTGCTAGTTTACCACAGTATACTCTTATGTATGCTATTCACTTAACTAACAATTAGTCGTTAATAAATTAATAGGATGTGAAAATAAGTTAGAAAAAAAAACAAAACCTTCACGTCCAGAAAATAATAATCAATTAATACAGAATTAATATGGAAAATGAAATTTTTCAAAATTCAGAAAGCCCAACAACTGATAGTATCATAAAGGTAATTGGTGTTGGCGGTGGAGGAAGCAATGCTGTAAACTACATGTTTTTGCAAAATGTAAAAGGCGTAGATTTTGTTGTCTGTAACACAGATGAACAGGCATTAGAAATATCTCCAGTGCCTAATAAAGTGAGATTAGGAACAACATTAACAGAGGGTCGCGGAGCAGGATCACTGCCAGAAGTTGGTAGAAATGCAGCAATTGAAAACATTCAAGATGTTAAAGATATTTTAGGTAAAAATACTAAAATGGCTTTTATAACTGCTGGTATGGGCGGTGGCACTGGTACAGGTGGAGCGCCAATTATTGCTGCTGCAGCTAAAGAATTGGGAATATTAACTGTAGGTATTGTGACTGTTCCTTTCAATTTTGAAGGAAAGAAACGTAAAAGCCAAGCTGAGAATGGTATTGAAGAATTTAAGAAAAATGTAGATACACTTATTGTTATTTGTAACGATAAATTGCGTGAAATACACGGCAACTTAAAATTAACCGAAGCATTTGGTTATGCTGATAATGTTGTAACAACTGCAGCTAAAGGAATCTCTGATATTATTACAAATGCTTTACATATAAATACAGATTTTGCAGATATTAATACCGTATTAAAAGATAGTGGAGTTGCAATTATGGGCAGCGCGCAATCAAGCGGAGAAAATCGCGCAATGCGTGCAATTGAATTAGCCTTAAACTCTCCATTATTAAATGATAATAATATTGTTGGTGCTCGTTATGTTTTATTAAATATTACTTGTGGTACATCTGAAATTACAATGGATGAACTAGGAGAAATTAATGATTATGTGCAAGAAGCTGCTGGGCAAACTGCCGAAATAATACAAGGCTATGGTATTGATGAAACACTTGGTGATGATGTTAAGGTTACTATTATTGCTACAGGATTTAAAAATTTAGACGGTACTGTAAAGTCAACAGCTAACACAAATCAAGAAACTCAGCGTAAAATTGTAGATGTGAGTAAAGGTATATACGAAACATTCAGCAAGCCAATAGATATTGTAGAGCCTAAGGTTAATGAAAAAGTAACTACTTCTGAGGTTAGTAAAATTGTGTATAATTTAGACGTTAAGAGTGAAGAAAAAGTTGAAAATTTTGTTCCAGAAAATACTGAAACTCTTTTCGAAAAAGAACCAGTTATACAGCAAAACATATTTGAGTTTGAAGTTCAAAAAAAGGAAACAGATTTTTTCACTACTAAAATTGAAAATAATATAGAAGAAGTTGCGATGAATGTTTCATCAGCTAATGTTGATTTAAATAAAGAAGAATCTAAAGAAACACTTAATGACCGTTTTTCTAAATTAAGAGCTTTTAATTTTAAAATTATGAAATCAGCTCAAGGGTTATCTGAAATGGAAAATATACCTGCTTACAAGCGCCGTGAAGTTGATTTATCAGAGGTTCCTCACTCTTCGGAAAGTTCAGTTTCAAGGTTTACACTTGGAGAAGGTGAAGATGGAAAAACAGAACTAAAACAAAATAATTCTTTTTTACATGATAATGTTGATTAATTTTTTGAATTGTTTATGACGAAAAAAGCCCTCAGTAATGAGGGCTTTTTTTATTTTTAAGCTACTTTTATTTTGGAATTTCAATTTGATTTTTTTCGCCTCAAACCACGCATTTAATGCACGCTTTTATTAAGTGTTAAAGAAGATAAGTTTACTATTATTTCTCGTTTCGTAAATTGTTAAAAACTTTGTAAAAAATGAAGCCTTTTTTAACTTCATAAACTGTGCTAAAACCCTTTCTTTTCCTAAATTTACAACCCTTTCAAAGTTAGAATTTATTAATTTAAAATATTATGATAGAAGAAGAAAAAAATGAAGCTATTGCAAACGCAAATTATGGTGCCGATAGTATTCAAGTTTTAGAAGGATTAGAGGCCGTTCGTAAACGTCCATCAATGTATATTGGTGATACAGGCTTTAAAGGATTACATCATTTAGTTTATGAAGTAGTAGATAATAGTATTGATGAAGCATTAGCCGGCCATTGTGATACAATAAATGTTACAATTAATGAAAATAATTCTATTTCTGTAATCGATAATGGTCGAGGTATACCAACTGATTGGCACGCGAAAGAAAAAAAATCGGCATTAGAAGTTGTAATGACTGTGCTGCATGCAGGTGGTAAGTTTGATAAAGATTCATATAAAGTTTCTGGCGGTTTGCATGGGGTAGGGGTAAGTTGTGTAAATGCATTAAGCACGCATCTAAGGGTTATGGTGCACCGTAATGGAAAACTATATACACAAGAGTATGAAATTGGAAAACCACTTTTTGATGTAAAAGAAATTGGTACAACTGATTATAGAGGCACAGAAGTGCATTTTCAGCCCGACGCAACCATTTTTACAACCACTGAATATTCTTTCGATACGCTTGCGTCACGATTGCGTGAGTTAGCATATTTGAACAGAAAAATTACAATCACTTTAACAGATAAACGTGAAGCGAATGATGATGGTACTTTTCCAACCACAACTTTTTATTCAGAAGGCGGCTTAAAAGAATTTGTTACTTATTTAGACTCTACACGCGAAAAAATTATTGACGAACCCATGTACATGGAAAGCGACAAAACAGGTATTCCTGTTGAGGTTGCAATGATTTACAATAATTCATATTCTGAAAATATTCACTCGTATGTAAACAACATCAACACACACGAAGGAGGTACGCACTTAGCGGGTTTCCGTCGAGGTTTAACACGTACCTTAAAAGCTTATGCTGATAAAACAGGCTTACTAACAAAACTTAAATTAGAAATTACTGGTGATGATTTCCGCGAAGGTTTAACTGCTGTAATATCAGTAAAAGTGCAAGAACCACAGTTTGAAGGGCAAACAAAAACTAAGTTGGGTAACAATGAAGTAATGGGTGCAGTTGACCAAGCAGTAAGCGAAATGTTGAACAATTATTTGGAGGAAAATCCTAAGCAAGCTAAGATGATTGTGGACAAGGTTATACTTGCTGCACAGGCACGTAACGCCGCACGTAAAGCTCGTGAAATGGTGCAGCGTAAAAATGTAATGAGTGGAAGTGGATTACCAGGAAAACTTTCTGATTGTTCTGAAACTGACCCTGCACAATGCGAAATTTATTTTGTTGAGGGTGACTCGGCAGGTGGTACAGCCAAACAAGGCCGTAACCGTGCTTTTCAAGCAATTATGCCTTTACGTGGTAAAATCTTGAATGTTGAAAAAGCAATGATGTATAAGATTTTCGAAAATGAAGAAATCAAGAATATTTTTACTGCATTGGGCGTAACCATTGGTACCGAAGAAGACAGCAAAGCTTTAAACGTTGCTAAGTTACGTTACCACAAAGTAATCATCATGACGGATGCCGATGTGGATGGAAGCCACATTACAACATTAATTCTAACTTTCATGTTCCGTTACATGCGTCAGCTTATTGATAATGGATACATATATATTGCAACACCTCCACTATATTTGGTTAAAAAAGGTAAGGAAGAGCGCTACTGCTGGACAGAGGATCAACGTTTAATTGCAGTTAAAGAATTAAGTGGAGAAAAAGAGGGTAGTGCAAACATACAACGCTACAAAGGTTTAGGAGAGATGAATGCAGAGCAGCTATGGGAAACAACTATGAATCCTCAAAAACGAACATTAAGGCAAGTAACTATTGATAGCGCTGCTGAAGCAGACCATGTATTTAGTATGCTAATGGGAGATGAAGTGCCTCCTAGACGGGAGTTTATTGAACGCAATGCTAAATATGCCAAAATTGATGTCTAGTGATTATCATTAAATTTACTATAAAAGCCGTTAACAGAATGTTAGCGGCTTTTATTAATAATAACCAACATAGCCAACTAGTCGCCCCTCATAATGTCATTATGAAATTTAATCTTACTTTTCCTTGATGAAAAGTAACAACCACTAAGTGCTCATGAATACCAATTGAAAAACAATATTATATGAATAAAAATCATCCACTGCGGCGGATCTTTCTTTTGCTCCTATGGTCGCAATTTGTCAACCCAATATAATTGCTACCATATGGGTGATTTCCTCATCCTTCGGAACTACCCACATGTATTAACGCAATTTGATTGCATTGAAAAACAAGAAAGAATGAGGCAGTTA
>JBEIDK010000099.1:0-12165 GCA_040383485.1 Flavobacteriales bacterium | reverse complement strand
TTAGATTATGGCATTAATGGGTTCTATCCTTCAAGGGGTAGTAGGTATTAAAAAATCAATTCCAGAGATAAAATTATCCCGAAGCGCGAAACGTGTTCAAAAAAACCAATTGTTACGTAACCTTCGAAAGTCAAGAAATACTGCATTTGGCAAACATTATCAATTTGATGATATTTATTTTTCTAAGAATCCTGTAAAAACGTTTCAAGATACTATTCCTATTTTTGATTATGATAAAATTCATAATGAATGGTGGTATAGAAGCTTGAATAATGAGGAGGATGTATGTTGGCCCGGAAGTGTGAAGTACTTTGCATTGAGCAGTGGTACTTCAGGTTCAGCAAGCAAGCACCTGCCAATTACAAAAGAATATTTAAGAAGTTTTAAACGCGCTAGTGTTAATCAAATTCTTTCCTTGTCTAAGTATAATCTTCCTGAAGGGGTTCTTAATAAAGGGTTTTTAATGATTGGAGGCAGCTCTCACTTAGTTCATATTGGCAATTATTACGAAGGTGATTTAAGTGGAATTACAGCAGCAAAAATTCCTTCATGGTTTCAAAGTTTTTACAAGCCAGGAAAAAAAATAGCAAAGGAGCGCGACTGGGCTACTAAAATTGAAATGATAGTTGAAAATGCTCCTTCTTGGGATATAAGTATTGTAGTGGGAGTTCCGGCTTGGATTCAAATCATTGTTGAAAAAATTGTACAACATCATAAACTCAAAAGCATTCATGACATTTGGCCCAACTTTAGTGTTTTTGTGCATGGAGGAGTTGCATTTACTCCATATAAAAAAGGTTTTGAAAAGCTATTAGGGCGTGATATTGTTTACATTGAAAATTATTTAGCTTCCGAAGGTTTTATTGCTTATGATAATAGACCAGATAAAAAGGGGATGAAAATGTTATTAAGAAGTGGTATTTTTTATGAGTTTATTCCATTTAATGAAGATAACTTCGATGCTAATGGTACAGTTAAGCCTGAGGCCAAAGCCATTACAATTGAACGCGTGCAGGAAGGTAAAGAATATGCGCTAGTAATGAGCACCAATGCAGGGGCTTGGCGTTATTTAATTGGCGATACAATTAAATTTGTAGATAAAGAAAATTGCGAAATTATAATCACTGGTAGAACTAAACATTATATTAGTCTTGTTGGTGAGCACCTAAGCGTAGACAATATGAATCAAGCTATTTCGCATGTTTCCGAAACATTGAGTTTAGCAATTCCTGAATATTGCGTTTCAGGAATAAAACATGACTCATTATTTGCTCATCAATGGTATATTGGCGTTAATGGTGATTTGCCAAATGAAGAGGTAGTTAAAAAACTTATTGATGACAAACTATCAGAGGTAAATGATGATTATAAAGTAGAGCGCAAATCGGCTCTAAAAGACATATTTATAAAAATTATACCAGCAAATTTGTTTCTAGCATTCTTAGATAGTAAAGGTAAAAGTGGTGGACAAAATAAGTTTCCAAGAGTAATCAAAGGTGAATTTCTTACTGATTGGATTGAGTTCATAAAATAACTATTAGTTAACTAAGCTTGCATTGAAATAGGTTTGAGAAGTGCTTTTTTATTAAAATTTCAACCTCAACAATGTTAATTTTTTTTCCAAGTTCCTTTTCAATTGAGGTTACTTGTTTATCAATAATCCCACAGGGAACTATATGGTTAAAATAATTTAGGTCAGTATTAACATTTAAAGCCCAGCCGTGCATTGTTACCCACCTACTACACCTTACTCCCATCGCACATATTTTCCTTTCTAGTCCTTCTACTCCTGGTTCTATCCAAACGCCTGTATATTTAGGATTTCTACCCGCTACTATGCCAAAGTCTGCCAGAGTTAATATAATTATTTCCTCAAGGTATCTTAAATACTTATGAATATCGGTAAAAAAATTATCTAAGTTTAAAATGGGATAGCCAATTATTTGGCCGGGTCCATGATATGTTATATCACCACCCCTATTAATTTTATAATAGGTAGCGTTTATTGATTTTAAAAATAAATCATTAATTAATAAATTATTTTCTTGACCACTCTTGCCAAGTGTATATACATTTGGATGTTCGCACATTAGCAAATAGTTATTCGTAATTCGAGAGTTGTTATCTAATTTTTGAACTAAATCTCGAAAGGCTAATTTTTCTGCAATTACTTCTGCAAACAATTTTTCTTGATAGTCCCATGCTGCTTTATAGTCTATCAATCCTAAATTTCTATATTCTACTTTTGTATCAATTTGCAATTCTTAAGGTTTTAATTTTTGCACAAAACTAATCAATACCTTTATTTACCAAATTGAATTTAATAATAGACATAGGAAATACTGCTGCAAAGTGCGCTATTTATAGTAATGATAACTTATTAAAGAAAATAAGCATTGCTAATTTGACTGTACAAGAGTTAGAAAATATTTTTAAGGAATTTTCTCAAATTCGTAAATCAATTTTGTGTTCTGTTGTCAAACATAACGGCGCGATTGAAAGGTTTTTAAATGAAAAAACGCAATTAGTTATTTTTAATGTTAACACCATCATTCCTATTACTAACTTATATAAAACACCAGAAACATTAGGCAAAGATAGACTTGCTGCTGCTATCGGTGCCAATTCTATTTTCCCTAATAAAAATGTACTCAGTATTGATGTTGGTACATGTATCAAATATGATTTTGTAGATTCAAATAACAATTATCATGGTGGTGCAATTTCTCCCGGTTTATCAATGCGCTATAAAGCACTTCATCAGTTTACTGATAAATTACCTATGGTGAGTACTAATAGTAGTAAAGTAGAATTAATTGGAGTCGATACAAAAAGCTCAATACAAAGCGGGGTTCAAAATGGTGCAGCGGCAGAGGTTACAAGTATTGTTTCAGAATACTCAAAAAAATATGAACACTGTGAATTTATTCTCACTGGAGGGGGAGCATCACAATTGCAAATAGATTTGAATTTTAACATATTTGCGGTTCCAAATTTAGTATTAATAGGACTTAATAAAACTTTAAAAATTAATTAAACTCATTTTGAAAAAACGTCATCAAATTCTATTTTCAGTTTTAATATTATTATTTTTTGCAGAGAAATCAAGTGCGCAGTTAACTTCTCAAGCAGTTACTACCTCGTCATCATATTCTTATTTTGGCTTAGGCGAATCAATATATAATGGCACTGCAGAAAATATGGGTAAGGGCGGATTAGGTGTTGCAGTTGTAAGCCTATTGTCTCCAACATTTAATAACCCAGCTACATTTTATCATTCTAAACTTACTACTTTTCAAGTTGGAGTTAAGTTAAGTGAAAAGCAACAAATCACGAGCACAAAAAAAAATTGGTCAAACAATGGTGCACTAAATTATGCCCAAATTTCATTCCCAATAAAAAAATGGTGGGGAAGTGGTATAGGTATATTGCCAACTTATGGCCAAGGCTATGAGATAGAAAAAGAAAATATTCCAACTTCATTTGGAGAGGTTAATTATTCTTTTAATGGAATAGGTTCCATGAATAAATTAGTCTGGAGTAATGGAATTAATCCTTTTAAATGGTTTAGTGATTCATTGGCCGAAAATTTCTCTTTAGGGTTAGGCGTTTCTTATGTTTTTGGAAACAACACTAAATTTAATAGAATTATTTATACTGATTTTGCTAATAATGGTTTTTACAATCAAATAGTAACAGAAAATAATGTGTATGATGGTTTTCAATTCAATACTGGGTTCCTTCATAGCTTTAGACTTTTTAATAACAACTATTTAAGCATAGGTGGTAGTTATGATTTTTCATCCTCAATCAATTCACAAAATGTAAAGCAAACATTTAACTACACCAGAAGTAACTTTGCAGCAGATAGTATTTTTATAAAATCATCTGACATAAAAATTGCATTACCTAGCAAAATGAGTTTTGGTTTAACCTATACCATCAAATATAACTGGCAAATAGGTGTAGAGTTCAAAAAAGCAAATTGGAGCCAATTTAAATTTGGTGACGATACAAATATTTTAATCAATTCTAATACTTATATTTTTGGTGCCGAGTACAATTCACATAGCTCAAATAATAATTTTTTTAAAAACATAAGTTATAGAGTTGGCGCTAGGTATGTTCAAAATCCATTTTCCGTAATGGGAAATAAAATAGATGAAAGAGCAGTTTCAATTGGTTTTGGACTACCAATAAAAAGAAGTTTCTCAACCATTAATCTTGGTTTAGAAATGATGCAAAGAGGAACAAAAAAAGATAATTTAGTGCTTGAAAATTATTTTTCTGTATTTGTTGCATTAACAATAAATGACCGTTGGTTTTTAAAGCAAAAATATGATTAATGAATTTTAGAAATTGTATTTTTTTTTTCTGTGTTGCTTCTCTATTATGTTCATGTGAAAATGATATAAAAAAGGTAAACTTCTTAACTGATAAGCAAAAATTTCCTGTCGAATCTATATCTGATGCTGAAATTTTTTACTCTGACTCTGGCAACATAACTGGCAGATTACTAGCAAAAAAACTTGACCATTATGTTGGAAAGCGTCCGTTTACTCTCATGCCAAAAGGAGTTCATGTTGATTTTTATAACAAACAGTTAAACCCAGAAACACAATTAACCGCCAACTATGCTATAAAAATATGATGATAAAGATGTACTAGAAGCTAAAGGAAATGTGATAATCATCAATAGCAATGGAGAAAAATTAAATACCGAACATATTGTTTGGAATCAAAAAAAAGAAACAATTAATAGTGATGTATTTGTAAAAATTACTACTCCAAAAGAAATACTTCTCGGAGACGGCTTAGAAAGTAACCAATCTTTCACTAAGTATAAAGTTTTAAAAATAAGAGGTATTATTCAATTAAAAGACTCTACAAAATTTAATTGACTATTACTTCAAGAATTGAAATTTTACGCTCTAAAGCTGCTTTTAACGAATACACAGAGTTTTTAATATCATTCGGGTTGTCACTTGTAAATTCTGATGCCGCTAATTCTCCTATTTCAACTTCTTCAATGATTAGTTTCTTACATTCTATATATTTTACAAATGCTTCTTGTTTATTTTTTTTAAGTTCATTAACTAGACTATTAATTCTGCGTTTTGCTAAATTTTTATTGTATTCGGTTGAAGCCAAAGGGCTGCAATAACCTTTGATTATAATCTTAATTATTTTTCCAGAATTTAAAAGGTCAAGAATTATATCACTACAAGTCATTAATTTTGTAAGCGTATTCTTTATACTGTCTTCAAAAAATTGATTTAACTGTAACTGTGAATCTTCAATTCCTTTTTTATTGGCACCCTTTAAATAGTATTTTAAGTAGTTTTTTTCGTTAGCAATATATTTTTCTACTGTTTCTGAATATGTTTTTTCAGTAGTAATGGCATTGGTCTTATTGTCAGGTTCGTCATTATCGAAATACAATTGCATTGGCAAATATTTTTTTATACTATTTATTTTTATTGAAAATGAATCAATTTTATTATTAATAATTGTATCCTTAACATCTATAATTTGTTTCGATGAGTCATTAAAATTTATTCTATAAATATCATTGCAACAATACTCGTTTCTATTAAATCTGGAACCTTTCCTATTTGATGATAGAAAGGCAATTTCCTTATCATGATAATATGAAAAATAAATATCGTTTAAGCTACTATTAAAAGGTTTGCCTAAATTTTCAGGCATACTAAATTCACCATTATAATAGCTTGATTTAAAAATATCGAAGCCTCCAAACCCAGGAAAATAATTACTACTGAAAAATAAAGTTTGACAATGATTGCAGAAAAATGGTGTTATCTCATCACCTATGCTATTTATATTTTTACCAATATTAATTGGAGTTTCGAAACTTCCATTTAAATTTATTTTAGATATAAATATATCCATTCCACCCAAAGTTTCACTTCTGTTTGAAACAAAAATTAAGTATTTCGCATTTCCTAAATAAGCTACATGAGCTTGCGTATTTACAGTTCCAATTCTATTTATTTTTTCATCTAACATTTTAATGTTTAAAAAAATTCCATTTTTATATTTTGCCTCAAATAAATTGTAAGATTTAGCATTTCCTGAATCATTAAATATTGTAAAATAAGCTGTTGTATCGTCAATGAATAAATTGCTAGTATTTGATTTATTAGAATTTATTTCTTCAACAGATTGTTTACTTAAAAATGAATTATTTAATCGTTCACTTTTGAAAATAGAATAGTGATTAGAATCTGATTTTGTAGAAAAGTAAAGTGTATTTCCATATAAGAATCCAGCATTTTCTGCTAAAATTGTGTTAATCGTTGTATCAAGTAATTGAACTTTTATTTTAACACCTTTATTTTGCAATGCAATATTACATCCCTCAATTTCATTTAAACATTGTGCTGAAAACAAGTTGTTATTTTTTCTATTTTTTCTGTAATATTTTTCAAATTCCTTTTTAGCTTCTATGTATTTACTAAGCATCTTTAAAGTTTGCGCCAAATAGTAGGCATCATCTTTAAATTGCTTTTTTGAATCATTTAATATTGTAATTTTAAAATATCTTTCAGCATTATATAAATCATAAATTTTATAGGATGTGTAGGCATAATTATGTAAATATTTAATATTTAAACTATCCCTTGCAACTAATAGTTTCCAATAATTATTTGCATTTAAATAATCTTCCTTAAGCATACACTCCTCAGCACTAAGCAATAACTTTGATGTTTTTTGTGCCTCCGCTAAAAATATATTTACAAAAAAAAATATAATGAAAAATATTTGCTTAGAATGCATTAATTTCTTAAAACATGAATTATAGAGGATAGTATTCATGTGTTCCTTTTCGCTGAATTATGAAGATGCATTTTGTATTTTCATCTGAATATTTTTTCATATAATTTTTATAGTATTGTAATACAAAATTTTCACGATACAAACTCCCAAATGTTTCGTAATAAAGCCATCCGTCTAAATAAAACATATAATAATCTTTATAACCTGTATAAAAAGTGTGTTTTATAATATTTTGAGGCAAGTTTTTTTTAAAGTTTTGATTAAAAATAAAGTATGAATATTTATACCTTCCCGAATATAAATCATAGGTAAGGTAATCATGTCCGTAACCAAGAGTATGGGCTAAGGGCATTAACATCGAAAATATTAAAACAATATAAACCAATAGTTTTTTCGTTGTCTGAAAAGTGTCTTTAAATATGTTCCCTTTGTAATCCTTAAATAATAATATATCTAAAATTATCAATGAAATATTAAAAGGATGTACCGAATAAAAATTAGGCCTAATTATCGGACTTAATATGAATACTATTAATAGATGCATTAATATTGCCATATAAGTTCCAAGTTTTCTTGTTTTTTTGAATACAAGAAAAACAGTTATCAGAAGTTCCCATACAGGAATGAATTCATCACAATTTTTTAAGAATAAAAATATATTTTTTGAAAATATTTTTTGAAATGGGGCAACAAGCCATTCGTATGTTCCTTCCGAAAAATAAGGGTTCATCTTTTGAATTGAGCTTGCAAAATAAATTCCGATGATTAGCCACCTTATTAAATTTAAAGTTAAATTATTATCAATATAACTAAATTGATAGAGCAGAATGATAATAAATATTGTCCAATAACATAACATAAATGGATGAATATTATTTGCATCTATCAAGCCTAAAACAAAAAGAATCAACACAATACTCAGGGTAATAAACTTATTAGAAATGAATATTGACATTGAACAAGCTATAACTAATATAAGATATAGTACAATGCTAAATGATTTTGGAACTATTGGGATAACACTAAAAAAAGGACACATTGGAAATGTGCTTGAATGAGAAAACAGTTTAGCAAGCAGTAATAGCATAACCAAACTAATTATACTATTGACTTTTAATAATCCTCTAACTTCCTTGTCTATTAAATGGTTAAATTTCAATTTAATTTAGAACTATTTTAATATTTTGAATATTATTTTCTGTTGTAATTTTTAAAACATAAAAAGATTGAGTTAAATCTAAAGTATATATTTCAGAAGAATTAAAAATTGCTTTTACTAATTTCCCTTCCAAATTAAATAATTCGAGTTTCTTTACCTGCTCATCATTTTTTACTATAATTTTATCAGTAAGTCTCAAGATTTCTGCTTTCGATTTTTGATGTCTTTTTTTTCCAGTTAGCAACCCTTCTCTAACCTTTATAGTTGCAGACTTATTTACAATTCCTACCTCCCAACTATTATCTGTTTTTACATTCTCGTACTCTAGCAAAGCGAATTTAGTAATCCCATCATGCCAAGAATATCTATTTACATACTGTATTGTAGTATAAAGTCCGTTATAGTAATTATAAATAATAGTTTGTATAGAGCGCACTAAATACACATTGCTGTAGGTAATATTGCCTAAATTTAAGTTGCCTATAATATTACAAAATGTATTATTGTTTCCACTCACAATTGTAGGAGCTATGCCCGACATATATTGTGATGATGAAAAAACATCGTTAAAATTATTACCAACTAGAAATGGCAAATTGAAATTCCTTACTGGATTGGTGAAATGTGTTACTGATGAATCAGCTGCTGTACCGATAGTTTCGAATTTTGTGCTATCAACAACAAAATAATTATACCTAATTGAGTCTGAAGTAGATACTAAATTACTAGTAGTATAAGCTGTGTCGTATGGCGTTCCTGTTAAACCTGAATAATAAACAAATCTTAAAGTGTCATCAATATTCAAATAATTAAAATCCCAATTTGTTAAACCATTAATGTTTGACCATGCATTTGCAGTATCAGCCAAATGATATAAATAAACATCTCCTGGTGCTGGCACTAATGACTGATTTAATACTTGTTGTGAAAACAAATTATTGAAACTTAAAAGAGAAATTAAAACTAAAGTATTTTTCATTTTTTTTATAATGTTTGTACAAACTTAATAAAATCATAATTAATTATCATTTATAAAGAAAATGAATCATAAAACTTTATCAGCAATAATTAGCGTAGCCCTTTTTTTTACTACTTTTTTTGTCTTTTACTCTGCAAATTTGGATTCATTGGGCTTTGCTGATGGAGCAGAATTTGCAATTGTAACTAATTTAGCATCCATAGCACATGCCCCTGGTTTTCCATCATATATATTATTTACTTGGGTACTAAACAACTTAATTCAACCAATAATTAATAACCATATTTTATCATTAATTCTAATATCTAATTTTTATGCTGCTCTGGCATGTGTTTATTTCTTTAATTCTTTTTTTCTGCTCGTAAAAAATGAAAACTCAAATTTAAGTGCCAAAGTTCCTTTATTTATTTCGGCATTATCAACTTTAATAATTTGTTCTGGTGTTACCATTTGGCATTGGAGCACTATGATTGAAGTCTATAGTTTTCAAATGCTGAGTTTTGCAGGTCTGATTTATTATTTATTAAAATATAATGAAACTACTCAGATAACTTATTTATTAATTGCCTCTTTTTTTATCGCAATAGGTTTAGGGAATCACCACCTAACTATGATTTTGTTTCTGCCTTTTGTTCCTCTTTTTATGCATTCCAATTTTATTTTATTTAATAACGATAAGATTATAAAAGCAAACAAAAAACCTAGTAAAAATTATCTTGGAATTGTTCTTTCGAAATCATTTTTAATTTTTACAATTTCAACCTTTCTTCTAACATCATTATTTTATATCTGGCTATTTTTTCGAGCTTCAACTGATATTCCTTTTAAATTCGGAAATCCTGATAATCTTTCTAGATTATGGTATCATTTAACTGGCGGTTCATGGATAAATCAAACACAAAAGGAGATAAAAGGACTCGCAATAAAAAGATTCCCTTACTTTTTTAGATTATTTACAAATCAATTCGCATTTTTTATTCCTCTATTAATTTTTGGCATAATCTATATTGTTAAAAATAATTTATACAAAATTTTATTTGTTACTATTTCTTACTTCTTTATTGTTTTAATATATCAGTTGAGGATTGACCAATATGCTGACACGGACGCATATATGATTTTCCCATTTTTAGTTTTATCAATATTAATTCCATTCGGAATATTATGGCTTTATAAAATAAAGGAAATGACTTTGTGGATAATTCCAATCTTATTAGCACTTCAATTTATTTTTAATTATCCGAAAGTTTATGATTCAAAATTTAATGTTAGTAAAGACTTGATGCGTGTTTTAGATTATTCAGTCCCTAAAAATGCTATAATTATTGTAAGTGACTGGACATTGGTATCACAATTTTATTACTTCCAACTTATTGAAAATTTTAGACCAGATATAATTATGATGAATTATGATGTTAAATTTTGCAACTACAAAAATTTCCCACTAATGTACCCAAATTTTTATTCGCAAATAAAAATTCCATATCTGAAATTTGTTAATGATTTAGGCGAAAAGCATCCGCAAGATATTTATAACACCGGGTGCAACTTAGATAGTGATTCTCTATTAGCATCATATAATCATTGCATTTCAACTATTATTGCATTAGCAAAAAAACAAGGGAGACCTGTGTTTTATGATCCAAAAACATTCGTCTTCTTAACTAAGTATAATATAATAAGACCTGATGCCTTTGTTTCCGGATGTTTTGTTAGTGCACAAAAGTCAAACATTGGTCAAGGTTTCCAAGAGTTAAAGGAACTGAATTTCTTAAATTCACAGCTTATTGTTAATGAACCTGCTGCTGCCGATAAGGTTATTGATATACTAACCATGTTAGATTTCAGTAATAAGTATTATTCCGCTTATAAAGATAGTGCTGCAGTTGCCAAAATAGATTTATCATTTAATCAAGTTTTAGAAGTAAGGTTGAAAATGAAGAAAAACATTAAATTCCTATTTCAAAATAATTAACCTAAAAAAATAAATAAAAGAAATTCAAGAAAATTGATAAAAAATCAACAAAAAAACAAATTGAAGTCATAGCGATAATTTATAGTAAATACATTTTTTAATTAACAACATTTTGTTCATATTTGCCTACTTATTTTCAATTCTAACAGAAAGCAGGAGAACTATGCCTACAAATATCAAGTATTTACTTTTAAAAGTAACCCTTGCTTTTATTATTATTTTTTCCTCAAATTCCATAGTTCAGGCACAAAAGAAAGGGAAAAACTTAGACATTGATGGTAAAGTTTATGAAAACGATGGCAAGTTAGCAGGGGCAGAGGTTCAAGTTTTATTAAATGGTAATGAGATTAAAAAACTTGTTACTCCTTCAAATGGAACATTTAGATTTTCTCTAGATGCTGGGTTTGATTATATGCTTCGTGTTTCAAAGCCTGGTTATGTAAGTAAATTAATAGGAATTTCCACTGCAGACGTTAAATATGATTCTTTAAGAGCTGTAAATTATTTTTATCCTATTGCCATTGAAATTTTTAGAGAAATTAAGGATTTAGATGTCTCAGTATTAAATGCACCAATTGGTAAAGTATATTTTGATAATGAAAAGAACGATTTTAATGACGACTCTAAGTATGCTAAAACTGTAATGAAGAAATTAGAGATTCTTCAACAAGAATTGGAACAAAAGAAGTTGGAAGCTGCAGATAATGCAAAAAAAGCAGAGGCTGAAGCCGCGAAACAAGCAAAACTTGATGCCGCAGCCAAAATAGATGCTGAAAAAAAAGCGAAAGCCGACGAAGAAGCTAAGAAAAAAGCTGAAGCAGAAGCAAAACTTCAGGCAGAAAAAGATGCTAAGGCGCGAGCTGAAGCGGAAGCAAAAGCAAAAGCGGAGGCCGATGCTAAGGCAAAGGATGATGCAATAGCAAAAGCAAAAGCAGATGCTGCAGAGAAAGCAAGATTAGAAAAAGAAGCTAAGGAAAAAGCTGAAGCTGATGAAAAAGCTAGAAAGGAGGCAGAAGCCAAAGCAAAAGCAGATGCTGCAGAGAAAGCCAAAGCAGATGCAGCAGAGAAAGCAAGATTAGAAAAAGAAGCAAAAGAAAAAGCTGAAGCTGATGAAAAAGCTAAAAAGGAGGCAGAAGCAAAAGCAAAAGCAGATGCAGCAGAGAAAGCCAAAGCAGATGCAGCAGAGAAAGCAAGATTAGAAAAAGAAGCAAAAGAAAAAGCTGAAGCTGATGAAAAAGCCCGTAAAGAAGC
>JBEIDK010000098.1:0-12205 GCA_040383485.1 Flavobacteriales bacterium | reverse complement strand
TGCATTATCAATTATACCAACAACCACAGGGGCCGCAAAAGCCCTCAGTAAAATATTTCCTGAATTAGAAGGGAAGTTAGGAGGAGGAGGAATAAGAGTTCCAGTTCCTGATGGATCCTTAACTGATATTACATGTCAATTGAAAACAAAAACAACCGTTGCGGAAATAAATAAAAAGTTCCGACTCGCCTCTCAAACAAGCTTGAAAGGTATACTTCAATATACTGATGAGCCAATTGTTTCGATTGATGTTATTGGAAATAAACATTCATGTATTTTTGATTCCGAACTCACTTCAATTGTTGGTGAAATGGTTAAGGTGGTTGGCTGGTACGACAATGAGATTGGCTATAGCAGCCGCTTGGTTGATTTAATAGGTATTTTATAATCTATTATTCTCTCCAAACATAAGGGAAAAGTATATACATTAAGGCTAAAATTATAAAGTTAATTGCACAAACCATTATTATCAAAGGGTTACTTAAACTGTGCTCTAAACCATCAACGGCATTTTTAGAAAGTTTTATCAAAACTATAAGCATAGGAATAAGTAATGGAAAACTTAAAATAGCCATTAAACTTAAATTGTTGCCAGCTTTTGATGCAATTGCGCTGACCATTGTTAATAGCAGTCCAAATCCAAAACTACCTAACATTGCAGCTAATAAAAAATAAGCTAAATCTTGCACCATACTTCCAATAAAAGTTGAATAAATAATGAAGCAAATTAAACTCAATATACTAAGGAAAATTGCATTGTAAAATGCCTTTGACAGAATAATTGCTTGCGGAGAAGCTAAGCTGTAATAATACAATTGTCTTTGTCTGCTTTCTGAAATAAAACTTTTAGAAACCGCATTAATACTTGCAAATAATAAAATTATCCAAAATAATGCATTCCAAATGGCAGGTGAAACAATACTTTTAAATGAAAGGTAACAAACAAAAACAGTTGCAAAAATGTACAGGAGAACACTTCCAATACTATGTTTCATTCGAAATTCTTGAAGCAGTTCTTTTTTTAAAAGTAATTTAAATTCATTCATTATTTTTTCATTAAGTGAATTACAAATTAAACAAAGAAAATCTTAACATAAGGTTAATGTTACATTTTGATATGATATGAATGATAAAATTACTTTTACACAAAATTAATGTATGAATAATTCAGATTTTAAAATATTAATTGTTGATGACGAAGAAGATATTCTAGAGTTATTAAGTTTAAGTTTAAAAAATGAAGGGTATCAAATATTTACTGCTAATAATGGACGTGCAGCTATTTCGAGTGCTAAAAAAAATGCTCCACATCTAATATTACTTGATGTAATGATGCCAGAAATGGATGGTATTGAAACCTGCAGAGAGCTGAGAAACAACCAACAATTTAAAGAAACAATAATTTCATTTTTAACAGCAAGAAGCGAAGACTATTCGCAAATTGTTGGTTTTGAAAGTGGAGCAGATGACTATATTTCCAAGCCTATAAAACCAAGGGTATTAGTAAGTAGAATTAATGCTTTATTAAGACGCCATGCATCAAATCCATCAACACTCTCCAAACAAGTAGGCGATTTGAGTATTGACCGTGAAAAATTTTTGATTACGAAAGGAACAGAAGATTTTCACTTGCCAAAAAAAGAATTTGAGCTACTTGAGTTATTAATCTCCAAACCAGGAATAGTATTTACAAGAACTCATATACTAGATAAGGTTTGGGGGGAAGATGTTGTTGTTGGAGACCGCACCATAGATGTACACATTCGTAAACTACGCGAAAAACTTGGAGACCATTATATAAAAACAATAAAAGGGGTTGGCTATAAATTTGAGTTATAAATATAAACCGAAAACTTAGATAGTACCTCTATTTTTTATAGTTTAATTATTTGAAGATATTTGTATTAATTACTTTATCAAACCAAATTAATTACTACATTCGCATCCCAAAAAAAATGTTAGCACATAGTGTAAAAATATTTGCAGGTAGAAATACCTATACATTAGCCGACAAGATTGCTAAGAACTACGGCACCTCCCTTGGTAACGTACTTGTTTCTCAATTTAGTGATGGTGAGTTTCAGCCTTCATTTGAGGAAACTGTTAGAGGTTGTGATGTTTTCATAATACAAAGCACCAACCCTCCAGCCGATAATTTATTTGAGTTGTTATTGCTTATTGACGCTGCAAAACGTGCTTCCGCAAAAGAAATAATTGCTGTTATGCCATATTTTGGTTTTGCACGACAAGATAGAAAAGATAAGCCTCGTGTTGCAATAGGAGCAAAACTTGTAGCTAACTTGCTTGGTACTGCTGGTGTAACGCGAATAATGACAATGGATTTGCATGCCGACCAAATACAAGGTTTTTTTGATATACCTGTTGACCACCTATATGCGAGTACCATTTTTATACCTTTTGTGCACAAGCTTAATTTACCTAACCTAACAATTGCCGCTCCTGATATGGGAGGTAGCAAGAGGGCAAATGCATACGCTAAGTTTTTGAAATGTGATATAGTTATTTGCTATAAGCAACGCAAAGTTGCAAATCAAATTTCGAGCATGACGCTGATTGGTGATGTTGAAGGAAAAGATATTGTATTAGTAGATGACATTTGTGATACAGCAGGAACTCTTACAAAAGCGGCAGATTTAATGATGGAAAAAGGCGCAAGTAGCGTTAGAGCAATGTGCACTCACCCAATTTTATCAGGCAAGGCCTATGAAAATATTCAGAACTCTAAATTAGCTGAGTTGATTGTTACTGATACCATACCTCTTAAAGAAGGATATGAAAAAATAACAAATAAAATTAAAGTTTTAAGTGTTGCCGATTTATTTGCTGACGTTATAAATTTGGTTCATAGTCATGAATCAATCAGTAATAAATTTATTGTATAAAATACCCGTATAAATAATATATAAAGAGATTCTACAAATGAACGGGCATTTGAAAAAGTCTCAAAGAAAAATTAAAAAATGAAAGCATTAACTATTAGCGGTTCACCAAGAGTGAGCGTAGGGAAAAAAGATGCAAAAGCTGTTCGTAACTCAGGTAGTGTACCTTGTGTATTGTATGGTGGAAGCGAACAAATACACTTTAGTGTAGTGTACAATGATTTACTGCCTTTGGTTTATACTCCAGAAGTGCATACTGTAAATTTAGAAATTGCAGGTAAACAATTTGGTGCAATTTTGCAGTCAATCATGTTTCACCCAGTAACAGATAAAATTTTACACATCGACTTTTTTGAAACACGTGCTGACCGACCAGTTACTATGGACATTCCTGTTAAATTGCATGGAAGTGCAGCTGGTGTAAAGGCTGGTGGTAAGTTAGTTCAAAATGTTCGTAAAATGAAGGTACGTGCTTTACCTTCTGCATTACCAGATTTTATTTCTGTTGATGTAGAGAAACTTGAAATTGGTCAAGGTATTAAAGTTGCAGAGGTTAACCTAGATGGGGTAGCTACATTAATGGCTCCAAATGTTGTTGTTGCTGCTGTTCGTATGACACGTGCTGCTGCTGCTGCTGCAACTGACGCTGCCGCTGCCGCTGGTGCAAAGAAAAAATAATAATTTTCTTGTTTATAAAAGAAGGCTTGTTCAAAACTGAACAAGCCTTCTTTGCTTTAGAAAGAACTATAGCGCTTTCGATACCTCCTATTAATAAGCTTTCTTTAATAAAGTTAAAGTTAGTAACTGAAATAATTAATTCGAATATCATTTGTATAAATTGGCCAACTTTTATAACATTTATTTTTTTGCAATAATAATATATGCTTACTAGAACTAAATCAGAAGCGCTTTTTGAAAAAGCCAAAACATATTTTCCTGGAGGAGTAAACTCACCTGTGCGTGCCTTCCGTTCTGTTGGCGGTACACCGTTGTTTATAGACAAAGGCGATGGTGCTTATATTTGGGATGCTGATGGAAATAAATATTTAGATTTCTGTTGCTCTTGGGGGCCTTTAATTCATGGACATAACAATGGCATTGTGAAAGATGCAATTATCAACTCATTACAAAAAGGTACTTCATTTGGTGCACCTACGGCATTAGAAAATGAATTAGCAAGCCTAATATTAACCTTTAATACATTTATCGAAAAAATACGTTTTGTATCGTCGGGTACCGAGGCGGTGATGAGCGCTATAAGATTAGCTAGAGGATATACAAAGCGTAATAAAATTTTAAAATTCGAGGGTTGCTATCATGGTCATAGCGACTCACTACTTGTAAAGGCAGGTTCGGGACTAGTTACCTTTGGTAATACTTCTTCGGCAGGTGTTCCTGAAAGTTTTGTAAATGAAACCATAGTTGTTTCACTCAATAATAAAGGCGCAGTAGAAGAGGCTTTTGTAAAATTTAAAGATGAAATTGCATGTGTTATTATTGAACCCATACCAGCCAATAATGGACTATTGTTACAAGATAAATCCTTCTTAATTTTTCTGAGAGAGATTTGCACTAAAAATAAAACATTGCTTTTGTTTGATGAGGTAATAAGCGGCTTTAGAGTTGGATTTTGTGGTGCTGCGGGACATTATAGCATACAACCAGATATCTGTACTTACGGAAAAATTATTGGTGGTGGATTACCAGTTGGAGCCTATGGAGCTAGCAAAGAAATTATGGCTTGTATTTCACCTGAAGGGGATGTGTATCAAGCCGGAACGCTAAGCGGCAACCCAATAGCAATGAGTGCTGGAATAGCCGCTTTAACACAATGCTTAAAGCCTAATTTCTATAATGATTTAGAAGCCAAAACACAAAGGTTGGTGAATGACTTGAACAAGTATGCAACAGAAAAAAATTACATAGTAAATTTTGTAACCATTGGTTCAATATTCTGGATTGCATTTAGTAGTAACAAAAACATACTAACATCAGAAGAAATTGATGCAGATAGTATGAAGTATTTCAGAAAGCTGCATGCATATTTGTTAGAACGAGGAGTTTATTTAGGTCCAAGTGGGTATGAGGTTGGGTTTATATCATCGTCACATACTGATGCTGATATTGAATTTGCCATTGATGCTTTTAAGTCGGGATTAGATTTTGTGTTTGCGTAATTGCTAAGATTACACAATACTGCTTCTTGCTTTATTTTAATGACTAAACTAGAACAAATGCTTTTCGGCATGATATGATGAACGTACCAATGGTCCGCTTTCTACATATCTGAAGCCTTTTGAAAGGGCTACTTCCTTGAATAATGCAAACTCTTGTGGCTTTACAAATCTAACGACAGGCAAGTGTTTTAGAGTTGGTTGTAAATATTGACCTAAGGTTAATATATCAACGCCAGCTTTGCATAAGTCATCCATGGCTTCATATAACTCATCTTCAGTTTCGCCAAGTCCAAGCATGATGCCCGATTTTGTTTTTAGACCAGCGTCTTTAAGTCGTTTTAAGACTTCTAAACTTCTGTCGTATTTTGCTTGAATTCGAACTTGTTTGGTTAATCTTTTTACAGTTTCTAAATTATGCGATACTATTTCGGGCTTTACATCAATAATGCGCTGCAAATTTTCCCATTTACCAGCAAAATCAGGAATTAGAGTTTCCATTGTTGTACCCGGAGATATTTCACGAATTTTATTTACAGTTTCAGCCCAGATAATTGAACCTCCATCTTTTAACTCATCGCGGTCAACAGAGGTGATTACGCAATGTTTTACCTTCATAAGACTTACTGACTCTGCAACACGAGAAGGCTCATTTGTATCAACAGCTAATGGTCGGCCAGTAGCAACTGCACAAAAACCGCATGAACGTGTACAAATATTACCAAGAATCATAAACGTTGCCGTGCCCGCCCCCCAACATTCGCCCATGTTTGGGCAGTTACCGCTTTCGCAGATAGTATGTAATTTATGTGTATCAACTAATTTTCTTACTTCGGCATATTCTTTACCCGTAGGTAATTTTACCCTTAACCAATCAGGTTTTTTAATTTTTGAAGTCGTAAGTTCTGAGTTTAAATTATCCATTTAAGAATTCTGAATTAATATTTCTTATCACCAAAAACATAAGAAACGTATAGGGTTAACATAAATTTTCTTGGTGTATTAAATGCCATAATATTAACTCCACGCAAATAGAAATCTCCAATTGCGCCGCATTCCAAAGCACGAATTTTGTCGTCTTCAGAACCAAAATCAAATAAAAAATAATATTTTAAAAACGCACCAGGACTAATTGTAGTTTTTGATATACCATTAAAAAAAGACGCACGTCCCAAAACTTGCCCACTATTTATTAAAGTGGTATCATATCTTTCAACACGAGTTGTTCTATTTCTTTCGTTGCTTGGTACTTGCACATAAATTGGTTTTAACAATGCAATTGAAGCTCCAAAGGCAAAGCCAGTTTTTATTTCTAAAGCTGTAGGAACTTCTTTGTTGTAAAGTGATTTTTGCCAACCAAGTCCAGCACGTATTGCAATAACAGAATTTAATTTACCAAAGTAATAGCTTTTAAAGTTGGTTCCTTGACCTTGAGTTTTAACTTGTTTAGGATCTTTAATTGTTGCTAGTTCTAATTCAAATAATCTGTCTTTACCTCTTACAAACTTTGCCTTTCGATAAGTAAAACCAACTCCTCTCGAAGTTATTGTTAAACTTTTAGAAGTGAAGTTTCTATATAACAATTTAGTACCATCTAAAGATGCTTGCTGCCCAATAGCATTGCATAGCATGAATAAAAAACTCACTATACTAAAAATTATTACTCTATTTATTCTAATTAAATTCAAAAAGGATAATGTAAAAGACAAACAAAAATAGCAAAAATGTATTTGTAAGGTTTAAATTAGCAAAAAAAAACAAAATGAATACTTCAGAAGTAATATACCTCGGCGAATTGCGCACAGAAGCAAAGCATCTTGCAAGTAATAATAAAATTGTTAGTGATGCTCCAATTGACAATCATGGGAAGGGTGAGGCTTTTTCGCCAACCGATTTAATGAGCACTTCACTTGCTAATTGTATGCTGACGGTAATGGGTATAGCAGCAAATACTCATGGATACAAAATGGAGGGTGCTATTGCGAAGGTTACAAAGGTTATGATACAAAATCCAAGAAGAGTTGGCGAAATAATTGTTGAAATTACAATGCCAAATAATAACTATGATGAAAAGGCAAAAGCAATACTAGAAAATACCGCTAAAACATGTCCAGTAAGCAAAAGCTTGCATCCTGAACTCATACAAACCATACTATTTAATTGGTAATAAAATATTATGGAAATAAGCAGTAATGTAGATTATATAATTGTTGGTCAAGGCATTGCTGGAACTTGTATAAGCTATCAATTACTCAAAAAAGGCTATAATGTAAAAGTTATTGATAAGGGAATTGAACATTCTGCTTCAGCGGTAGCCGCAGGGCTTTATAATCCAATAGTTTTTAAGCGATTTACTCAAAGTTGGATGGCTGGAGAATTAATAGATTATTTAAATACATTTTATGAAGAGCTAGAAATATTATTAAACGATAACTTTCATTCTAAGTTAGATATAGTTAAGATATTTACTAATTCGAATGAAATTGATTTGTGGAATAAAAAATCTATCAATGACAATTTCTTATCTAAAGAAATTAAGACTGGGTACTATAATAATATACTTCACGAAAATGCAGGAACATCATCAGTAAAGGAGAGTGGGGCGGTAGATGCGAATAAACTAATTACAAGTTTTAGAAAGTATCTTATTAAAAATGAACTCTTGTTAGAAGAAGAATTTAATTATGAAGAGGTTATTGATACTGAAGAATTCATTTCATACAAATCACTCAAAGCCAAAGCAATTATTTTTTGTGAGGGGTCAAAGGCAATTGACAATCCATACTTTCCAAAAGATGCATTTAAGCTAACGCATGGAGAAATAATTGAAATAATTGCTGAAGGCTTACCTCAAAACGAAGTAATTAATAAAGGTGTTTTTATCTTGCCTATTGGCGCAAATTTATACAAAGTTGGTTCAACTTATGAATGGGATAAGGTAAGCGGTTTACCTTCAGAAGTTGGATTAAATGAATTGAACCTTAAACTAAAACAGCTTATTAATGTGCCTTATAAAATAACTGCACATAAGGCTGGTATTCGTCCAACAGTTGCAGACCGCCGTCCATTGATTGGCAAAAGTAATTTAATTGATAAAGTATATTTTTTTAATGGTATGGGTACTAAAGGGGTAATGCTTGCACCTTATTTTTCAAATATTTTCTTAAAGTATCTCACATCAAACTTAACATTAAGTGAAGAAATAAATATCAAGAGATTTTTTAGTAAATAAAATTACTTTTTATATAAGTACGATTTGCTAACCTTATTAATCAAAGTAGTTTTAGAAAGATAATACCCCATTCTTTTTAGCTTAGAATCAAATGAATCAAATGATTCTTGGTTTGGGCTGCCGCTTAAAATAACATTGACATTTTTATACTCATCAACTTTCGAAAATGAAAAGGTTCTAAGGTTATAGTCGAAAATTACATTACGCGGTTCAACATGATTGACATCAAATAAGGAAAAAAAGTATTTGCCATTATCGAAATAGTAATAGAAGTTATAGTTATACCAATTTGGGGAGATAACATAAATTGTTTCATTTAAATTCGATACTAATAAAGCTTCCTGAAGCGTATCTGATTTTTTGCCTATGAGACTAAATGAAAACATAAAAGCGAATAGTGGGACAAGCACTAAATACATCATTTTAAAATTGTATTTATTTAGTATGAAGTGGGTGTTAATTGCAACTAAATTATACGCAAAAGGTGAAATGAAAATCATGTATCTATCATGAAATAGTGGTATTTTAAAACTTATAATGAACACAAATAAAAAAGGAATCCAAAACATAACACACATAAATTTATATGCTGAATTTTTTAATTGTTTGCTATATGAAGAAATAAATAATAAAGGAAATAATACAAGCACGGTTGCAACTGGCGAATTAAAGAATTTCCACAATAAATTATATAAATCTGTTAACTCAGGAGGATTAAGCCAAGTGCCATGATGAGCAACTTTAAACGCATTTTTAATGAATATCAGTAGCTGCGGAAAATATAAAAGTAGAACACAGGAGCCAAGTAATATGAATACCCAAACTGCATTTTTAGTTAAGTCCTTATTAATAATTTGAATTATTAAAAATATGAAAACTGCAAGTATTACAAAACTAGCCATGTAATGACTATGCAATAGCAATACTGAACATATTATAAATAATATGGAAACAAGCCAATTTGAAAAAATGTATTCCTTAAATGATTTTGCATTTTTAATGCCATTATAAATTGTCAAAAAAATGCTTGAAAAAGCTATAGTCAAAAATAAGAATAGCGCATATCCACGTGCCTCATGAGCATAATTGAGATAGTAATTTGAAAAGATAAATAAAGCAGAGCTAATTATCATTGGGATAATACCAAAATAATGAAGAATCATTTTGGCGTTGATAATAAGTGCTGCACAAAGCAGAATGGTTGATAACAAACGAATTGTCGTTAATTCATTTCCGAAAATTCGTATCCATAGATGTAAACATATTTCGTAGAGTGGTGGATTATTATCAGTTGTTAGTCTTTGTACTAAGTCTGAAATAGGAATCAATGAATGATAAAGAGAAAAGGGTTCATCATGCGATAGTTCAGGATAATCGATATAAGCATACCAAATAAAGAATGCAAAGATTGCAAAAAGGTAAATAATACTATTGGTAGAAATTTTATTCAAATCAAGTAAATAAAAAAGAGTGAGACTTTTGCTCACTCTTTTCAAATGTTACATATAAATTAATCAACTTTTTCAGGTCGCATTTGAGGAAAGAATAATACATCTTGAATTGAATTACTGTTAGTCATGATCATTGCTAGTCGGTCAATACCAATACCTAAACCAGAAGTAGGTGGCATTCCAAATTCGATGGCTCTAATAAAATCCTCATCCAAAACCATAGCCTCTTCATCACCACGTTTAGCAAGTTCTAATTGGTCTTCAAATCTTTTACGTTGGTCAATAGGGTCGTTCAACTCGCTATATGCATTACAAATTTCTTTACCGTTACAAATAGCTTCAAAGCGTTCTACAAATCCAATTTTACTTCGGTGCTTTTTAGCTAGCGGACTCATTTCTTCAGGGTAATCAGTAATGAAAGTTGGTTGTATTAATTTACCTTCACATGTCTCACCAAAAATTTCATCAATTACTTTTCCTCTAGCCAAGGTTGGGTCGACATGAATCCCCATTTTTTTCGCTGCATCACGCATGGTGTATTCATCCATATTGCTAATATCTACGCCAGTAAAATGCTCAATGGCTTCGAACATGGTGTATCTTTTCCAAGGACGTTGAAAATTAATGAGGTTGTCTCCAACCTGTATTTCTGTTTTTCCATGAATAGCTATGCAAACCTTCTCAACCATTTCTTCAACTAGGTTCATCATCCAATTGTAATCCTTATAAGCAACATATAATTCTACCTGAGTAAATTCTGGATTATGAAAACGACTCATGCCTTCATTTCTAAAATCTTTTGCGAATTCAAAAACACCATCATAGCCTCCTACAATTAATTTTTTCAGATACAATTCATTAGCAATACGCAAATACAATTGCATATCAAGAGTATTATGATGAGTTACAAAAGGCCTTGCAGCTGCACCACCATGAATTGGCTGTAATATTGGTGTTTCAACTTCTAGGTACCCTTTATTATTTAGAAAAGTTCTCATGGCATTCACCATTTTACTTCTTTGAATAAAGGTATCTCTAATATCAGGATTTACTATTAAATCAAGATATCGCATTCTATAACGTTGCTCAGGATCTGAAAAGGCATCATGTGTAGTTCCTTCTTCATCTACCTTTACAATAGGTAATGGACGAAGTGATTTACATAATAATTTTAATGATGTACAGTGTATTGTAGTTTCGCCAGTTTTTGTAGTAAAAACATATCCAGAAATACCAACAATATCGCCTATGTCTATTAGTTTTTTAAATACAGTATCATATAAAGACTTATCTTCATCAGGGCATATGTCGTCGCGACGGACATAAATTTGAATGCGGCCAACAGCATCTTGTAAAACAGCAAAACATGCCTTGCCCATATCACGAACGCTCATGATTCGTCCGGCAATGCTAATATTTTTGTAACCTAACTTATCGTTTTCATAATTTTTTAATATGTCAGCGCTTTGTGCATTTACTTCAAAAAGTTCTGCTGGGTATGGGTTAATTCCCATTTTTATAAGTTCATCTAACTTTTGACGACGAATTATTTCTTGTTCTGATAAGTGTTGCATAGCAATAAATTGAATTTTAGCAAAAGTAAAAAAAGGATTTACTAATTTATGAGTGTTTGCAAATTGATGATTAATAAATTTCTATTTTTGAAAAAGTAAAACAAAATATAATGAACTATTGGCTTATAAAATCAGAACCTGTAAAATATCCTTGGCAGCAATTAGTAGAAGACAAAGAAACCTTTTGGGATGGGGTGAGAAACTATGCTGCTCGTAATAATTTAAAAGCAATGAAAAAAGGCGATATGCTTTTATACTACCACAGCAACGAAGGGCTTGAAATAGTTGGTGTTGCAAAGGTTAGTAAGGAGCATTTTCCCGACCCAACAATTGATGATGAAACATGGGTAGCAGTAAATGTAAAGCCTGTAAAAGCACTAAAAAAATTTATAACCCTTTCACAAATAAAAGCGGACCCTATTTTAAAAGATATGGCATTGGTAAAGCTTTCACGACTTTCTGTTAGTCCTGTCAAGGTTGAAGAATTTGATAGGATATTAATGTTGAGTGAAACTAAAGTTTAAAGTTTTTACTTAGAAAATAATTACAAATAGGTTTGCTTTTTGTTTGGTATAGTTAGTATAGTGAATCAATAATTCAGTTTTGAAATAATACCAATTGCATTTATTTTTTAGTCCAACTAAAAAATAAATATGCAATGCTTAATGCCGATACTACTTGAAATTAGTATAATAAGGCTATGCTGCAATTGGACTAAATTGAAAGTGTAATCGGTATTACCCTCAATTTTTGTGAAGGAATGAACCATTATCTTTGCAAACTTCACAAAAAAGGCTACCAAGTTGGGTAGCCTTTTTTATTTTTAATCGTTTGATAATTATCTACTAATAACAATTTTCTCAGTGTACACATT
>JBEIDK010000097.1:0-12409 GCA_040383485.1 Flavobacteriales bacterium | reverse complement strand
TGCTACTGGTCAATTGGTAAAGACTGTTAACGTTAGCAATAGCAAATTAAATCATGAGTTAGATTGTAAGGAATTACCAAACGGTTTATACAACTTAATTGTAAAAGCCGATGGAATGCCTTTGCACACTACAAAATTTATTATTCATCGTTAACAATAAAAAAAGGGGAAGCTATGCTTCCCTTTTTTTATATATTTGAATCATGAAACAGTTGCTAATAATTGGTTTGTTTTTGTTTTCTAATAACTTGTCGGCACAAAATCTTTTTCAAAATGCAGATTTTGAAGATTATTACGGATGCCCTACTGGAATTGGACAATTTGATTCGTTGAAAAACTGGATAAGTGTTATGCCAAATCCTGATTATTTTAATTGTAATGCATCTGTTTACCCATTTTTCATTGACAGTAACGCTTTTTCTGAGTTTGGATTTGTTGGTATAGGGGCTGACCCAAATCCTTTGGGACCAGTTGAAGCATTTGGTCAAAATTTGCAGTATCCTCTAGTGGCAAACAAGGAATACAAATTTTCTTTCTATTCAAAAATTCCACTTAGCGGAATTGGTTCTGATACTTGTAGTAGTGTATCTATATATGGTTTTAAAAATTATATGCCTAAAGACACTTTGTCTTTTCATCATATTTCAGAATTGTCGACTGCAAAATTTTTAGGTTCTAGTCATAAAATTCAAAATAGTAGTTGGATGCATTATGAAATTATCTTTAACACTTCAGATACTTTACTTTATTTTGCTATTACTGTTACTAAAGATAATCTATGTAAAGTATATTTTTTAATCGATAGCGTTAGCTTAACAATTAATAATACTGACCATATTTTAGAGTTGGGAGAAAACAACTTGTCAATTTCCCCTAACCCCAATGCTGGTATTTTTAATATTAATTTACCTAATATAAAATACCAACATTTGCAATTTGCAATAGTTAATGCTATTGGTCAATTGGTAAAGACAGTTAATGATAACAATAGTAAATTAAATCATGAGTTAGATTGTAAGGAATTACCAAACGGTTTATACAACCTAATTGTAAAGGCCGATGGAATGCCTTTGCACACTACAAAATTTATTATTCATCGTTAACAATAAAAAAGGGGGAAGCTAGGCTTCCCCCTTTTTTATATATTTGAGTCATGAAACAGTTGTTAACAATTGGTTTGTTTTTGTTTTTTAATAACATGCCTGCACAAAATCTTTTGCAAAATCCCGATTTTGAAGAGTATTATGGTTGCCCGACCTTTTTAAGTCAATTAGATTCATGCAAAAACTGGTTTACGATACTCCAGAATCCTGATTATTATAATTGTGGTTTTTTAGCTATTGATGGAATTAAACCATTCGATACTTTAGCTTATTCAGGAAGTGGATATGTAGGATTTGGAGGAGCACCACAAGCTTTAACATGTGAAACTTTCGCTCAACATTTGATTATTTCTTTGAAACCGGCATTGACTTATTCGCTAAACTTTTATTATGAAAACCCAAAACCTTCTCAATTATCTGCACCTGGCAATTGCGGTAGAATAGAATTGTTTGGTTTCAAAGAAGCACCTCCAACTTTTACCATTTGGGATACTATACACGATTTATGGCAGTTGCCAGAAGCAAGGTTTTTGGCTAGCAGCCCAACAATTTATGATTCTATTTGGCATCCGTTTACCATTAATTTTACAGTACCTGATACCATCAATTATTTTGCCATTACAATTAATGATAGTATTACTTGTTACACTGGTTTTTTCTTGGATAAAATGGAGTTGGTTGTAACAGGGCAAATAGGTATAAAAGAAACGGAAGCCAATAGCATGTTTAAAATTTTGTACGATAATGGTAAACTGCATTTGAATACAACTTCACTAACTACACAACCCTTTCAATGTGGCATATACAACACCTCTGCACAATTGCTAAAGCAACAGTATTTTGAAAGCGGCAAAAATTCGTTTGAATTATCTTGTAACAACATTGCAAATGGCATGTATTATTTAGTAATTAAAAATAACGAAACTTACTTACAAAGTATTAGGTTTGTAGTTAATGAAAAGTAGAGCTTTGTATTTAAAAGGGTGGCGTATTAGCCACCCTTTTAAAAAATTATTACACATACTTCTCTTATCACTGGCTTTCTGTAGCAAACCTATTAATGCTCAAAACCTACTGCAAAATGGTGATTTTGAAGAGTATTATGGTTGCCCTAATAGTTATTTTGATTCATTAAAATTTTGGTATAGTGTAACGCCTAATCCTGATTATTTTAATTGTAGTGATGCACCAATCTTAAATGATGATGCTTCAGCCTATCAAGGTACTGGTTTTGTAGGTTTAGGCGGTTCAATAGATACAATGGGTCCTATCGAATCATTTGGTCAAGAATTGTTAGTGCCTATATTGCCAAATCATGGTTATAAATTTTCATTATTTGCAAAAAAAACAAATAACAGTTTTTTTTGGGGGGGTGCAGTGGTATTTCAATTTATGGATTAAAGTTTTCCATGCCAAAAGATACAATTATTTACCATATTAGTAAGATACCAGACTCTTTTCTGTTAGGTAATATGCAAGAAAATATTGTTGATACGGTTTGGCATGAATACCAAATTATTTTTACTGCAACAGATACTGCAAAGTACTTTATTGTCACAATTAGAAAAGATATTTTGTGTTACGCTTACTATTATCTAGACAGTTTACGACTTATTCCATATAATACATCTACATTATATGAATCAAACAATAATCAATACATAAAAATTTCCCCTAACCCCAATGCAGGTATTTTTACTATTAATTTACCTAATTTAAAATACCAACATTTGCAATTTGCAATAGTTAATGCTACTGGTCAATTGGTAAAGACTGTTAACGTTAGCAATAGCAAATTAAATCATGAGTTAGATTGTAAGGAATTACCAAACGGTTTATACAACCTAATTGTAAAGGCCGATGGAATGCCTTTGCACAATACAAAATTTATTATTCATCGTTAATAATAAAAAAAGGGGAAGCTATGCTTCCCTTTTTTTATATATTTGAATCATGAAACAGTTGCTAATAATTGGTTTGATTTTGTTTTTTGATAACATGTTGGCACAAAATCTTTTTCAAAATGCAGATTTTGAAGATTATTACGGATGCCCTACTGGAATTGGACAATTTGATTCGTTGAAAAACTGGAAATCAGTTATTCCAAATCCTGACTACTTCAATTGTGAGACTTTAACTCCTTTAATTTCTGATTCATTTGCTTTTTCTGGTATTGGTTATGTTGGTATTGGTGCTCATGGAAATGAGTTTACAACAATGGAAACTTTTGGACAAAAGCTTCTTTTCTCTCTTTTACCTTCTAAAAGTTACAATTTGTCTTTTTACACCAAAAAACCGATTTCTGGTATTTATTCAGACACTTGTAGTGGGGTTTCTATATATGGGCTAAAAAATTACATGCCGCTAGACACTCTAATTGTTTCTATGTCTCAAATAAATGCTGCAATTTTACTAGGTAATAGTTCAAAAATACAAAATATATTTTGGGAAAAGAAGTCAATAACACTTAATCCTAGTGATACAATTGACTATATTACTTTTACAGTTAACTTGGCTAATACATGTGATGTTTACTATTTTATCGATAGCGTTAGCTTAACAATTAATAATACTGACCATATTTTAGAGTTGGGAGAAAACAACTTGTCAATTTCCCCTAACCCCAATGCAGGTATTTTTAATATTAATTTACCTGATTTAAAATACCAACATTTGCAATTTGCAATAGTTAATGCTACAGGTCAATTGGTAAAGACTGTTAGTGCTAGCAATAGCAAATTAAATCATGAGTTAGATTGTAAGGAATTACCAAACGGTTTATACAACTTAATTGTAAAAGCCGATGGAATACCTTTGCACACTACAAAATTTATTATTCATCGTTAACAATAAAAAAAGGGGCTTTCTCAAAAGCAAAAATGAGGCAGCCCCCCACTGGTACGGATTTGCAATCCGTACCATCTAGAAGTGGATTTGCAATCCACAAAACATATACTACTTTAGCATCATGGGAGGCGATAAATATAGAATCTCGGCTGAGCCGAGACCAAAACGACAATTATTTTTTGACAATAACCGTTGTAGATTGGGTTGATTTATTTAACAGAAAAGACTATTCTATTATAGTTGTTGATTCATTAAAATACTGTATTGAAAATAAGGGTTTAGTCTCGGCTTTGCCGAGATGAGCAGTCATATTCATATTGTTTGTAGAATAAAAGAACCGTTTACTATGAGCGGATTTTTGCGTGATTTTAAAAAGTTTACATCAAAAGAAATAAGTAACAAAATAATTGAGATTGGAGAAAGCAGAAGAGAATGGCTACTGAATAAATTTGAGTTTGAAGCAAAAAAAAGTGGTAAGGTTAAAGACTACAAAATTTGGACGGATGATAATCATGCGATAGAAATATTTGGTTATATTAATATAGAAGAAAAAATAAATTACATACATCAGAATCCGGTAAAAGCAATGATTGTTTATAGTGCTGAACAATATGTATTTAGCAGTGCAATTGATTATGCAGATGGTATGGGTTTAATAAAAATTACAAAGTATTGAATGTTTCAAAGGAACGGCGAAGCCCTCAACGGAGTTAATTGTTTTTTTCGCATTATAAATGCGAGTTTAGTTCATCCGCATTGCAAATGCGGACGAGTTGGAGATTCATAATTTTTTATCTTCAAATTAGTCACGAAATTAGTAATGTTAAGAATTAAAGAATCATTAAAATATAATTTTATTTTAATAAACCTTTTGAGACTCTATTCTTAAACCTTTACTTCGCAGTTCGGTTTAAGCAAACATGGCAAAAGCAAAAAGTAATACGTCTGAAACAAAAACGAACACAAAAGATAAAAAAAAGCTTACGCTAAAAACGAGCCCTCCCTCGCAAGAGCCCAAGGCTAGCAGCTCCTCTATCATCATCAAGGGTGCCAAGGTTCATAATCTAAAAAATATTGATGTAACCATTCCACGCAATAAATTAGTTGTAATTACTGGGGTTTCGGGCAGTGGAAAGTCATCATTAGCTTTCGATACTTTATATGCTGAAGGACAACGCCGCTACGTAGAAAGCCTTTCGTCTTATGCTCGTCAGTTTCTAGGAAAAATTAACAAGCCACAAGTAGATTACATCAAAGGTATTTCGCCTGCCATTGCCATTGAACAAAAGGTAAACACCCGCAATCCACGCAGTACTGTTGGCACATCAACCGAAATTTACGATTATATAAAACTACTTTTTGCCCGCATCGGCAAAACTTATTCCCCAATTTCCGGGAAATTAGTTAAACGTAATTCGATAAGCGATGTGGTTGATTTTATTCTACAAAAACCTATTGGAACAAAAGCTTTCATATTATCAAATTTTAGAGCTGATAGACAAATAATAAAACAAATGGACCTTTATCTTGCTCAAGGCTTTTCTAGGGTTTGGATAAAAGGGAAATACCAAAAAATAGAGGACGTTCTAAAAGCTGTTAGTAGTGATGTAAGTTTTGAAAAAGAAATTGAAAAGGCTGGAATAAAAAACATTAAACTATTAGTTGACCGTTTGGTTGTTGAAATTGATAAGGAAGAACAAACCCCTCGTATTGCAGATAGTGTGCAAACAGCTTTCTATGAAGGAAATGGAGAATGTGAAGTAGAGTGGATTGCAGAAAATGGTACAACAAACTCAATTTCATTCTCAAATAAATTTGAACTAGATGGAATGGAATTTACTGAACCATCTGTTCACTTTTTCACATTTAATAATCCCTTTGGAGCATGCAGACGTTGCGAAGGTTTTGGAAGTGTAATTGGAATTGACGAAGATTTGGTTGTACCAGATAAAAGTTTGTCGATTTACGAAGGTGCCATTGCCTGCTGGAAAGGCGATACAATGAGTGAGTGGAAAAATGATTTTATATCAATTTCACGTAACATAGATTTCCCAATTCACCGTCCATACTATGATTTAACCAAACAAGAAAAAGAAATTTTGTGGAAGGGAACGGGAAGCTACCTTGGTTTAGATGGTTTCTTTAGCTACTTAGAAACACAAACCTACAAGATTCAGTACAGGGTTATGTTGAGCAGATACAGGGGTAAAACAGGTTGTCCTGATTGCCACGGAACACGTTTACGTAAGGATGCAGGTTATGTAAAAATAAGTGGCATTAATATACAGGAGTTAGTGCTCATGAGTATAAAAGAATTGATGCCTTGGTTTAATGATTTAAAGTTGAATGAAAATGATACACATGTTGCAAAACGACTATTAATTGAAATAAAAAATCGTTTACTTTTCTTGAACGACGTTGGCTTAGGATATTTAACATTGAATAGATTAAGCAATACCTTAAGCGGCGGCGAAAGTCAACGTATTAATTTAGCTACCTCTTTAGGCAGTAGTTTGGTAGGTAGTTTATATGTATTAGATGAACCATCAATTGGCCTGCATCCGCGCGATACCGAGAATTTGATTCGTGTACTACAATCATTAAAAAAAGTAGGAAATACTGTTGTAGTAGTAGAACATGACGAAGACATTATGCGCGAAGCCGATGAAATAATTGATATTGGTCCTTTGGCAGGCAGCCTAGGCGGACAATTAGTTTTTCAAGGAAATCATACCAAACTAAAAGGAGAAAAAATAAGTTTAACAGCACGTTATTTAAATGGTGATGAAAAAATTTCTGTACCAACTAAACGCCGTAAATGGCGCAATTTTATTGAGCTTACAGGAGTAAGAGAAAATAATTTGAAGAACATCAATGTAAAATTCCCCCTTAATATTATTACCGTTGTTACAGGTGTTTCGGGTAGTGGAAAAACATCATTGGTAAAACGTGTTCTTTATCCAGCACTCAAAAAAATGTTTGGAGGCTTTGGAGAAGCAACAGGTAGTTTCGATAAAGTTTCGGGCGACTATAATTCACTTAAAACAGTTGAATTTATTGACCAAAACCCAATAGGTAAAAGTAGTAGAAGTAACCCTGTTACCTATATCAAAGCCTATGATGATGTTCGTTTTTTATATGCAGAGCAACAACTGAGTAAACAGCGCGGTTTTAAGCCAACACATTTTAGTTTTAATGTTGAAGGGGGCAGGTGCGAAGTATGTCAAGGAGAAGGAGAAGTAACAGTGGAAATGCAGTTTATGGCTGATTTACATTTACCATGTGAAGCCTGCAATGGCAAGCGTTTCAAGGAAGAAGTATTGGATGTATTATACAATGAAAAATCCATTGCTGATTTATTAGAAATGACAGTTGATGATTCTATTTCATTTTTCGAATCAGAGACAAAAATAACAAATACCGAAAAGAAAATAATTACGAGGCTTAAAGCATTACAGGATGTAGGTTTAGGTTACGTTCAACTTGGACAAAGTAGTAGCACACTTAGTGGCGGCGAAGCACAACGAATAAAACTTGCATCATTTTTATTGAAAGGGAGCACCGAAGGCAATACACTTTTTGTATTTGACGAACCAACTACTGGCTTACACTTCCATGACATTCACAAATTACTTTTTGCCTTTAATGCTTTGGTTGAACAAGGGCATACCATCATTATCATAGAACATAATTTAGATGTTATAAAGTGTGCGGATTGGATTATTGATATTGGACCTGAAGGAGGCGACTCTGGAGGAAGTATTGTTTTTGAAGGAATTCCAGAAGATTTGGTCAATGAAAAAAATAGTTATACTGGAAAATATTTAAAAGGAAAGGTTTAAGAATAAGTTGCTACTTAAATCTTAGATTCAGCGTTTTTATTATTTCAAAATTTAGAAAAACATTCTCGAAAACTAATAAAAATTATAAATAATATTTACCTAATTTGGAATTATATTAATTCTCATTTTTTCTTAATTATTTATTCTCTTTAGGGAGGAAATAATATTGATTACAAGAAGTGTTTGAAAACAATTAATGTATAGTTTTTACTTACTTAAAACTCTTGATATTACAGCAGTTATTATATTCTTTGCTAATGATTTAATGTTTTCAGTTCTATTTTCTTTATTAGTTGCAATTTCTACAATATCGTCAAATGAATTTGCTACAATACTCTTTACGAATTCGAAATTTTCAGACTTCTTATCTGACTCTGTATGGAATAAACTTTTAATAATAATTCCTCCAAAGTTATTCTGCAATTGTTCAAAAGATTCATTCAGCTCTTCCTCTCTTTGCTTGCATAAATCAGATATTCTCTGCTTTTCAAAACGCAATGTTTGCAAATCGGTTATTTTATTCTTCTTCATCTGCAGTTGTATTAAACAATTTAATAACTTTATTAGTTACGTATTTTTTTATTGAATTCCTTCCAAAAAGAATAAATAGAATTAGAATTATTAGGTAAACCAAACCGCTATACAGAAATCCTTGAGCGTAGTTGTGCAATTGTTGACCAATGTAAAATGCTAAGGCTAAAAAAAGTGAAAGGGCAAAAAACATTATGAGTATAATGGTAATAATACCAACGGCTAACGATGCTGATAGCTGAGAGGATTTTTCAAATATTTCCAACTTAAGTAGTTCTACTCTTAACTCAAGGTATTCCGCTGTTTTGTCTTTAAAATCTTTTATTGGATTATTTATTTCTTCTTGCATGAAAATATGTTTTCATGTAAAAATAGAAGTTTTTTTATACTTACTTTGTTTTTAGTTATAAAATAGAAACGGATTATAGTTAAAGATTAAATGTTGTCTTACGTAAATAACAAAAACAGAAACCAGTTGCTGTCAACAATATTCATGTTTGTTTTTGCATGCTTTTTATTGTTTGCACTGCGCGGATTCATTAATATTTTTTTAGGAGCATTAATTATATATGTTTTGTTTAAACCAATTATGCAACTTCTTTCAGTTAAACTAAAATGGAATAAATCGGTTTCAGCAATTATTATTATTCTTATTTCTTTCGTAATTGTATTGGTACCTATATTTTTCGTTGGTAAACTATTATATAGTAGAATATCAAACTATTTAAATCCAGATGTATTGAATCAAAGTTTATCATTGCTAAATGAAAAAAGCAAAACTATTTTCGGATTAGAATTGGTTAATCCAGAAAATATTAAAACTGTTCAATTAAAGTTAACGTCAATTTTAACAGATATTTTAAATCAAACGGCTACTATTTTAGGCGATATTGGAATTATGTATTTTATACTTTTTTACTTGCTAGTTAATTATGGCAACTTAGAAAAAATGCTTGAAAAATACCTGCCTATTCATGCTTCTAATCTTGAAATTTTAGGAAAGGAGTTAGAAACACAAACCTATTCGAACGCTTTAGGAGCGCCTGTATTGGCTACTTTACAAGGTATTATAGCTTGTGTTGGTTTTTATTTTTTCGGAATAAAAGATTATCTATTTTGGGGAATCATGTCAGGAATCTTCTCAATAATTCCTGTTGTTGGTTCCGCATTAATTTGGCTCCCAGCTTCAATTATACTTATTTCATCCGGTAATCAAGCACAAGGTATTGGACTTATTATTTATGGCTTAGCAATTATATCAACCATTGACAATGTTTTCCGATTTATTTTTCAAAAGAAAATAGCCGATGTTCATCCTTTAATAACAATTATAGGAATAATATTCGGGTTACAAATGTTTGGTATTGCTGGCTCTATTTATGGTCCATTACTTTTATCATACTTTCTTATACTATTAAAAATGTATCGAGAAAAGTTTATTACCACTATTAATGAAGACATATAAAACTCTTATTGAAGAGTTTTTATTGTTTTGAAATAAAAAATTGGTTCATCAGAAAGTAAATAATCATGGAATATGATTATTAGTTTAATAATTTAGTTACAAGAAAATAGCCTCCAGCAAATCCAATAATACCTCCTAATATTTGGCCTAATATTTTTGTACCATTATTGTCAGGTTCTTTTAAAGTAAAATTAATAGGAATCGTAAAGCAGGCCTTAACTTTTTTGCCACCTTGCATCCCTATGCTCCATTTAGGCATTTCATTAATAACTCTTAGGGCCTCTTGGTCAATTCCACGACTTCTACTAACAACAATTTTTGCATCAACAGGCCTTCCAGTTGTATCAATAACGAAGTATACATAAACCTTTCCACTTATATTATTTTCTTTTTCGTAAGAGGGGTACTTAATATTCAATTTAAGATATTCAAACATTGCATTTTGTCCACCTGGAAATTGAGGCATTATTTCTGGATTAACAATTGGATTATCGTTACTCTGGGCTATAGTACATGTAGATAAGAAGATGATTAATATTAATAGATTGAGAAGGATTTTCATTAAAATGATGTTATAATTTTTGAAGCCTAAAATTGATGATAATAATTAGTACTATATTCTTTATGTTAATTGATAATAATCAATAGTAAAAAAATACCATAATTATTTTTTGATTCCCCTAACTTGTCTATAGGTAAGATATTGATAAAGAAAAATCATAACTAAAGTTAGTAATCCGCTACAAAACATTCTCCATAATGTTTTAAAAAACTCCGAAAATCTAAATGCCTCTAAAAAAAAGAAAGTAAAATGATGTATGAAAACCATTAGGCTAGCATACCAAATATACCAACCAAAACCTAAGTAATTTAATGTTGGCATTGCTGTAGAGTCATATCCTTCTCGTGGAGAAATAAATCTTAGTACTGGCTTTCGAACATAAGCCAAAAGTACACTTACTGAAGCATGAAGTCCGTGCGTATCACTAAAGATGTCAATTAAAATTCCCATGCAAAAACTGCTTAGAAGCACAAGCCAAATTGGTGTTTCAAAAGGCAAAGTCATTACAAATAAAATATACAAGTAGGGGTTGATATAGCCGCTTAATTGAATATTATTGAGTATAAATAATTGCAATACCAGCAATAAAATGAACCTGCCAATATGTTTTAATATTTCAATTATCATTTCCGTTTTGCTGAGTTTGTTGTTCTAAATTTTGTTGTTCAGATTTAAGTAAATTTTTAATTACATAAACATGCGTAATGTTTTTTAAATTAGTTGAAAATTTTACTGTTAGTGAGTAGAAATTATCACCTGGTTTAGCATAAATTTTTTCAATGGTACCAATTAGAATATTGTCAGGAAATATTGCCGAATATGAATTAGTTGTAATTGTATCTCCTTTTGAAATCTTTACATGCGTAGGAATGTCATCTAAAGTGGCAAATCTATAATCTCCACCATCCCAATGTAATGAGCCATACTCATTACTTTTCTTAATTTTTGCACTAATTTTCGCGTCTTTATTAAGGACTGATAAAACTGAGGTATAATTAGGAGAAACTTCTTTGGTAATACCAACAATGCCATCGCTTGTAATTACTGCCATTTCAGGTTTAATGCCCAAGTTACTGCCAATATCCAAGGTAAGGTAATTGTTGCGCTTGTGCACAGTGTTATTTACAATTTTGGCTGTTACATATTCATATTGTAAATGATATACAGAATCACCTTTAACAAACACATGTTTATTATAAACACCAAAAGAGCTTCTGTTTAAGTTATGTAATCGGGCATTTTCTTCTGCAAGTTTCTGATTTGTTTCCTTAAGATGAAAATACTCATTTACATTATTAACTGTGGTGAAAATATTGCCAACTACTTGATTTGATGAGCTAATAAATCCAGCCCTGTGATATGAATTGTTTTGAAATAACAAATACAAGCAAAAAGATTGCAGCACTATGAATAAAAACATATTTACGTTTCTATAAAAAAATACAATGAGATTGCGCACTTTTTAAAACCAAAAATTATTATTTAAAAATTTGAAATTGTTACCATTCAATTCTAAACTTTGAAATATTGTTTACAAACTTTATTTCTAAATTTTCTATCTAATCAAAAACTGGAATTTACCAATGTTCTTTAAAGCAATACCTGTACCACGTGCAACTGCTCTAAGTGGATCATCGGCAATGGTAACAGGTAGTTTTGTTTTATGAGAAATTCGTTTATCTAAGCCGCGTAACAATGCTCCGCCGCCTGCTAAATGAATACCAGTGCGGTAAATGTCGGCACTTAATTCTGGTGGGGTCATTTCTAAGGCGCTTAATACAGCTTCTTCAATTTTAGAAATTGACTTATCTAAAGCGTGTGCAATTTCTACATAACTTACTGATATTTCTTTCGGTATACCGGTCATCAGGTCGCGGCCATGCACTGCATAATCAGGAGGTGGGTTATCTAAATCAACCATTGCGGCACCAACTTCAATTTTGATTCTTTCGGCACTACGCTCACCAATCATAATATTATGTTGGCGTCGCATATAATCTTCTATGTTAGCTGTAAAATCATCACCCGCAATACGTATAGATTTTTCGCAAACAATACC
>JBEIDK010000096.1:0-12442 GCA_040383485.1 Flavobacteriales bacterium | reverse complement strand
TCTCTTTTTGTCCAAATAGGCCAATGCTTCAGTCATTCTATCGTCCCATTTTATTCCTGCATATTGAAAATAATCCATAGCTCTAAGAATGTCATATTTCCATCTGCATGGATAGGTTAATTTTAAGAAGTTCTTATCAATTATTTGTCCTGTATGGTCTGATAAAAATAATCGGTGCATCAAGATAAATTCTACTGCAGTTTTAATAGCATCAGAAATTTCTTTTTTTCTATACGTGAATCCCGTTTTCTGAAATTCGGTGAATCCTTCGAGAACTGAAATAGTAGAATGCAATGAGCTATGTTTAGCTCCACTTCTTGTTGTCCTGCAATTAAATCCTCCATCCGGCATAATCTCATTAAGAATACTGTCTATAATGGAATGTAACTTCTTTTCAGGTGTTTTGAAATAGGAAGCATAATTCAAAAACATTCCATTTACACAAATGTCACTATGATGCGATGTGGATGGCCCCAATTGAATACCTCCATCATCTGCCAGGTTATTTTGTAAGACAAGTTCTATTGTCTCTTGTACAATCTCATTGTTTGATGGTAGATTTAAATTGCGAAGGTCAAGTAAAGTGTAATGGGTTGAAATCCATTTAGGCTGATAGAATCTATCTCCCCAATGGCCGTCTGAATTACGTTTTGATAAAATTTTGGTACCCCATCCTTCATTTGCTATTCGGATTTGAAGTTGCTTTTTGTCAGAACCTAACAAATCACGCCAAACTTGGTATTGGATAGAGACGTCTCCTTCCAATAACCAGTCTATGATTTGTTGATTGTTCATTTACTTTTTGAAATTTAATTTTGAATATACTTCTTACCAAGAGATGTGGTATACATTACTGTTTCCATCTTTCAAGATTTGGAATTGACCTTGTAGCCAACCAAGCAAAGAAACCATTCATTCCGTCTTTCTTCATTTCTTGGATACAAAACTTTTGCATTTTTTGGGCTGTGTCTATTTCAGGGGGAGTTAAAAACATTCCATTTTCATAGCACATGGAGCAATACTTTTTACTGATGTAACCATCTTTTTCCGTTCCTCCACCTTTTTTGTCTTTTTTAAGTGGGAAACCACAGCTTTGGCAAAATTTATATTCTTTCATTGTAATATTTATTTCATTGAAGATTATCATTTGTTATAATTCTGACTAACGTTTTGCAGATTGGCGATGGGCGGGCTTTTCAGCACAGAAGTTTGTTTGGAGAACCAAACTTTGATTAACCACAAATGTGTCTGCGGAGCACTGAGCCGCCACTTTTGCCAAACCCGTGTTACCAGCCGTACTTCTTGTTAGTTCGTCCATTTTCGTTGTCTTCTTTGTCTGTACCACAATGCAAGTCCAAGTAATGTTGTCAATATGATAAAACTTGGTTCACTCATTCGTTGGGTGTCTTCTCCAAGGTCTAACGATTTGTTACTTGATAAAACTTGTTCTTGTTTCTTTTTCAAAATTGCTTTTTGTGCTTCATTTTCGACCACCAAATATGATGTCACAGGTGTCATTACTTTTGAAAGAAAACTATACTTTACCAAGTTTAGCCATTCTTTGTCAGATGTCTCTGGATGCAGAATTTGAGAGTTCCATTTTCCTTGCATTGTCAATGCAGTTTGCCAATTCTTTTCTTTAATACTTTGGTCATTAACTACAAATAAGTCATTTTTTAGAATGATACTTGGATGATTGTTTTTTGGCAAATAGAATTTTTTGTTTTCAATATTATATTCTAAAACAGTTTGGTCAAACGTATATTTTAAAGTGTCTGCAAGCGGTTCGATTGGGTTTGATGTCAATGAATGAGGTTGAAGGTTTCCATTTTGATTTACGAAAAAGAATAAGTCGGTTTCGGGGAAAGTCATTTTTAAGTCCGAAAAATCTTTGTTTAATACTGCTTTTTGTATGCTGTCGGTAACAACTACAAACACAGGGTAAGTCGCATTATTATTTTTGTAAGCGTTAAATAATGATGTCCTTACACCTCTGTCTAGGTAAAAGCCACCTTCAAAATTTTGTGATTTATAAATTTGTTTCCAGTCGTTATTTAATGCAATAGTTTTTTGGTAGCTATTTATGAAACTAATTTTAGAGTATTCTGAAAGCGATTTATTAGTTTCTAAAACTTGCTCAATTCTTTTTGTGAAGTCAGCAATATGTTTCTCTTTGTCTTTAGAAATATCAAGTAGGAAATGAAAGTATGGTTTTCTTTGAATATTCTTTAATGTTTGCTTTTGTTTTGTTGAAACATAAAATACATTTTCATTCGCCTTGCTATCGTTGTTAATTGTTTCTTCTTCATTACCAAGGTTTACTATGTTGTTATCCAAGTTGAAAGTTATTGGCTCTTTATGTAAAATTTGAATTCCAGTTTTTCTTGTTTCTCTTTTTGCAAACGGAAAAACACGGAATGAAACTTTGTTGCCTGTCAAGTAATACAAAATTCCTGGGTCTCTATTTTCATTTCTAATGTTTGAAAAAACCCACATTGCAGATTTCTTTTCTGCTAAAATTCCAAACTCTTTTTTGTTGCCAACAAATAAATAGTAGTCGCTAATCCAAGAACCTTCTGGAAGTTCAATAGTTGTAGCATATTCTGAAAACATAGTATTATCACTCTTATTTGTTACTTCTAAGTCAACCCAACTTAACCAAGCATTTTGAGATTTATCGAAAGTGCTTTTATTAGAAATGCTTGTGATTTTAACATTGCTATTTTGAATATTTTCAGGTCTTAATTCAAATGAAGTACTTCCGAAAAATATTTTTTCAATAGTGTTTATTTTTGCATCTGATATTGTAAGGTTGTCCAATACAAGCCAATTGAAATATGATGATAAATATGGAATTTGACTTCCAAAAATTACGTCCTGATTTCTGTCTTTATGATGCTTAACTATATTAAGCGTTTTTAGTAAAGAAACTTTGTTGATTTCATAATCTTTTGAATAGTCAGGATTGTAGATATAATCAAGCGTTTCATTTAATACAGCTTTGTCCTTTAAATAGGAGCTTGTAATGAAAATCGGAATGATTAAAAATCCAACTAACGAAATAACCCAAATTGCATTTTTTGAGAAATGGTTTTTTAAGTATGTATAATCTTTTGAGAGTTCATTGATATGAAGAACGAAAAGGAGTAAAGGAGCAAGCATTAAAAAACCTGTACCGATTGCTACAACAGCTATAATTGATAAAGGAAGAAAAGGTAAGAATACTAGAAAAAAGTAAACTGTGTAAGCAAACGTTATACTTCTAGCGGTAAATAGAATAGTTCTATAAATTTTGTTGTCAAGATTTGGAAGACAAATTAATATACCATTCATTAATGCTAATATGTAAAACCAATAGCTATTAAAGTCTCCAAATATTCCAGAACTATTTACGCTGAAATTATTGAATAAATGTCCATTATTTACAGCCAAGCCAATTAAAGGAAGAACAATTGAAATTGGAATTTTCCAAGCAAGTTGATACTTCTGCCAAACATCTGCCTTTTTTGTTGCAATAATTAATACCCCTCTGATTAAGAAAAAGAGAAAAATTAAAGTGCCAATAATTATGAAGATAATTAGTAAATGAATACCAAAATTGTTTTCAACTGGTTTCCATAATGGCAAAAGGATTTGAGAAAATATGTACCAAGAAACAGGAATAATGATGGCGATTAAAAAGTTTTTCCAAGCTTTATGTTCGCTTGTTTCAGGTGTGAAATGAGCAACTAATACAAATAAGGAATAGGCAAGTGTCGGCATTAAAAAAGTACCAACATATAAAATATTATTCCCCGAAAACATCCATTGGGGAATGGAAAAGGGAATGATTTTGTCTGAATGAAAACCGAAAAGATAAATAAAGGGAATATAACATAATAAGGCTAAAGCACCATAAAATACAGAAACCTTTTGCTTCTTAATTGTCAGCAAAGATGCGTAGCAAAAATTAAGAATACCTAAAACTCCTAGTATCAATCCAAAAGTTTTCCATAGTTTAATGTTTTCTGCATTTAAGAGGCTTTTTATAATACTGTACTCCCCAATAAAAAGAAAAAACAAAACTACAATTGGTAGTGTGTTTATGAAGAAAAGCCATTTAGGATTAAGTAAGTTTCGCATTCTGATATTTATTGGTTAAAAACTTTTCGGATACTATGTAAATTAAAATCAAGAAAGTCAGATTGGTAATAACACCAACTATTTCGTGAAGAATTAAATGTGGTCTGTTAGGTAAAAAATTATTTGCCTGTTGTTGCATAATTATTGAAACAAATATTCTTGAAGCATTAACGAAAATTGTTAAAAGATATGATGCAATTAATGCAACTGGAATGCTTAAAAAATTTAAAATTGTCTTGTTAGCGTATTTTAGAAATAAGAATGTCAGCATACAAAAGCATAACAACATAAAATTAAAGCCTGAACAAGATTTTTCAATCAGGATATTTAAGTTATCGTGATAGTACCCATTGTCTGAAAGGTAAACAGAATGTGAACCTGTCAAAAGTCCTACGATTTTGTCAGTCGGTTTGAGTAGGAAAATTAAATTGTCATTGTCGGCAAGCGTATAGCCGAATTTTAACAGGATAAAAAGTCCTATGGTCGTCAGATAAAATGGTATGTTTTTGTTTGTCTGCACTGTCGTCTTAGTATGGCTGGTAACGTTTTGCAGATTGGCGATGGGCGGGCTTTTCAGCACAAATGTTTATGCGGAGCACAAAACTTTCGGCTACCACTAAACTGTCTGCGGAGCACGAAACCCCGCCTATTGCAAATGTGCTGTTAGCTGTTCGTTGTTCTTTTTCCGTCATTGTATATTCTATAAATTTAATTTCATTTTCTGTCGTCTTGCCATATTAATTTTTCATTTTTGCTTTAATTGATTGTAACTCTTGATTGACTTTTTTATCCATCATTTCAGTTTCAATATGTAAAATATCTAAAATGTCGAAAACAGATGTTTTTTGAGTATTGTTTTTTTCCTTTATGATTTTACCAAGCTCTGCTAAATCGTCTTTTGTTAATTTACTAATTACACTTAATTTCTTCTCTAAAATAAAATCTTGTACTACATTACTAATCGAAAGCTTAATAAGATTTTTTTGACCATTTTCGTCATTAATAAGCTGCTCAAAATGAGTTAAGTTAGCATCATTTTTTACCTTTATAAGAAGTGCAATAGTAATTCCAATACTAACATTGTTAGTATCTGCATAGTTATTATATTCTACCATCAATGTTTGAGGTTTCATATCAACACTTGCAATTGTATCAAAATCCCTTGTGCCAAACCAAATTGATTCTACAGTAATTGGCTTATTTTCTTGAATAGGCAGTTCTATTAATATAGAATCTTTCAATAAATAAAAGAGCCTGTTGTCTTGAGTGCAAGGGTATATATCCCCTCCATTAGGAGTTGTTTTAGTTACCACACTTTTGTCACTTTTAGAGTTAATTCCATTTTCCATACCTTTTTATTTATTGAATGATTATTTTTGATTGTTTTGAATTTCCTCCTTCATTAAATCTTACATAATACAAACCTTTTGCAAATTGCTTTGTATCTAATGTTGTTGTTTGGTTTCCTGTTGTTTTTTGTTGTGTAATTTCTTTTACTATTTGTCCTTGTGAATTGATTATTTGAATGTTTGTGTTGCCGTTTGTTGGGAGAGTGTAGTTTATGTTTAGAATGTCGGTTGTTGGGTTGGGGTAAATTGTAAATGTGTTGTTTTCTTTTATTGTTTTTATTGTGCTGAGGTTTGGTGGGATGGGGCAAGGTTGGTTTGATGTATCGTTTACAGTTATGAAAAATGTGATGTCTTTATATTGGTTTTGTATGGGAAATTGTTTTAAGTGGCGAAATGTTATTTTATATGGATTGTGTCTTGCGTTGATTGTTGTTGGATACCATTTGAAAATATTTGTATCGTTATTGGTTGTGTATGTATAGTTAGTGTCTATTTCGGAGTAATAATTTATTGTGCTGTTGGGGTTGGTTAATAGTATTTGTATTGAATCGTTGGGATTAATTGTGCATGAATATGTGCTGTCTGTGTTTAGAATACAGTTTGTATTTACAGTTACATTTTGAGGAGTATAAGGGGCTGAAACAACTGTAATTGTGTAATCTACTATTGATGTTCCAACTAAAATATTTTGTCTCCACTTTTTTACTAAAACGGCAAAACTCCATTGCCCTAATTGGCTTGGTTGTAACCATGTAATGCGCCCTGTTCGAAGGTTTATTGTCATGTCGTTAGGGATTGTGTATAAAGGAATATCCGCACCATTTACCATACATGCTGTTAATTGATATGTTAGGCTGTCGCCGTCGGAAAATGCAATTGGTGTATCGCTTTCATATTTGGTATTTACAATTGCTTCATCAATAGGGATATTTGCAAAACCAATGCTATTGCTTATGCAAAAATTGTTAGGGTCGAAAACGTAAAGTTTTGTTTCAACATAGTAAGGTAGCTGTAAGGAGTTTGGGATATTATTAATATCAGCGTTTCTGTTAGGGTCGGAAAAGTAGATTGTGTATATATTTTGATTGGGGAATGTATAAATACATTCGTAAATGTTTTTCTTTTTATAGTTCCCTATATTCTCTCCATCTTTTGCGGGTGGTGTGCAATTGCCAATTGGTCCATTTGAACGTATTGCAACACAGCTATCACCAGTGTTATAACGTATTGTTAATTCGCATCTATCGGCTTGACTATCGGCTTTGGTGTATGTAACTAAACTTATTTTGTAGGTGAAACCTGTTAAGTGTTGGCAAGTTATGTATGCTGCTTGGTTATGTGTTGCATAGGTATAATTGATGCAAAAAATACATAGAAATAGTATTGTTTTTATTTTGTTATTCATGTTCCCTGTTTTTATTATTTTGGTATTCATTAGGGCTTCGCCGTTCATTGTTTTATGAATTTGGTGTTGAATAATTTTGTATTAGTTTGAATGGTAATATTGTAAATCCCGTTTGCAAGCGTTGAAATGTCAATTGGGGTGTTTGCGTTTTGGTTTTTGATGTTTAGTGTTTCTACGCCTAAAATATTTGTGATTGTAATGTTTGCTTTGTTGGAAGTGTTTATGTATAGTTGAGTAGTAGCGGGGTTAGGATAGATAGTTATTTGTTGGTTGTTCGCATTTAATTCTTTAAATATTGTTGTATTTCCGCAATTTTCAGTGTAACCACCACCTAAGTATTTTGCAACATATTTTATTGATGAATCTCCTGCTATTGCTTGAAAAGCACCTGATACATAAATAGTATCGTGATAAAAGGCTGCTCCAACAAGGTTGTTATTAATTACTGAAATTCCTTTGCTACACCAATTTGTACCATCCCAAGTTGCAAATTTACTTGCAGGAACACCTCCTGCTTCGGTAAATACACCAACACAATACAGAGTTTCGTTATGTATTTCCATTGTATTGATTAAACCGTTATATATGCCAGTTCCGCCACCTACGGACTGCCATGTGGTATCGTTCCATGACATTATAAAATCATCATTATTGCCCGCATTTGAATAAAACAAGCCAGTGGCAAGTAATTTGTTTTTGTAAACAAGTAATTCGCCCATGTCAACAATTGAACCATGTATGCCACCTCCTGCGGGTGTCCAATGTCCATTTTGTAGTTTCATAACGCCTTGTGGCCAACCAGTTGAATCTGTTATAAAACCACATGCATATAAACTGCCGTTGTAAATGGCAACATCGGAAATATAAGTTGCTTGGTATGGGTAAAATGATGGTAATGCTTGAAAAGCATTACCATCATACACCACAATTTGTTCTACATCTAAATTGCCAACTTTTTTAAATCCACCACTTATATAAAGTTTATCGTCAATGATGTTGAAACGTATTACAGTATCATCAAATTTTACGGGTAATGAATCCCATTGGTTATTACTCCATGTTGCAATGTACTTAGTTAGAATGTTGCCAGCTTTAATAAAACCTCCGCCACAATACAATTTGTTTTTATAATTAATCATTGCCATTGGTCCCTCAGCATAATTAGAATTTGGTACTCCAAAATCTTCAAAACCCAAACCAAGAGTATGGAAGTTTATACCATCCCACGCGGCTATTCCTCTGCAACTAATTGTATCATTTAGTTTAGTAAAGGAGCCACTTAAATATAATAAGTCATTAGCGGTATCATTGTATAGTCTGGCAATAACGCTACTTATCCGTCCGTTTAAGCCAGACCACAATTGCGCTTTGCAATTTGAATTTATTATAAGGATTACAAAAATTAGTTTTAAAATTTTCATTTTGAAATAACTAATTTAGATGTGAATACATTATCGTTACTATTAATTATCACGTTGTAAAAACCTGAACTTAGTTTTGGTAAATTGATACTTTGAGAAACGTTTACATTTTTAATCCTAAATACTTCTAATCCTAATTGATTAGTTATAATTAATTCGTTGTTAATTGAATTGATTTCGGAACTATTTATATATAGTAATGAATTGGTTGGATTAGGGTAAATAGTTAAAGTTTTATTGTTATTGGATAGTGTTTCGATACTTGAAAAATTATTAGATATATCAAATCTTGTTACAAATCCACCAGCAATATATGTGGGCAAAATACCTTGGTAATATGGGATGCCACCACCATCATTTAATGGAAAATAGTTGTGGCTGTCAGAATTACCAACAATGTATAATTTATTAGTAGTTGGGTCGCATACATTGTACAAAATTGCATCGCTTACACTACCACCAAAATATGTACCCCACTTTTTTTTGTTGTCCGCTCCGAATGCTTCAATGTAGCTACTTATTTCAACAGATGAACCTTGCCCCGGATAGAAAAAAGTATTGCGTTGGTAATAGCCACCAGATTGTTGTAATGGAACAAAAGTTGGGCTGGAAGTGTAGCCAGTTAAATAAACATTCCCGAACTGGTCAGCGGTTATACCTCTTGCATAATCTGAAACATTACCACCGAAATAGGTACACCATGTAACATTTCCAGTTAAAGATAATTTTGCAAGGAAAACACTTGTGCAACTTAATGCGGAATTTGTACTAAAAAATGCTTGCGCTCCTGGGTCAACTGTAAATAAAGTATTGTTGTTTACTTCTCCATGAATGTATAAATGGTTGTTAGCAATAATTAAATTTTGCGGAGAAGAATATCCTGTATTTTGAGAGAGAAAAGTTGACCAGTCAACTGTATTTTCTGCAACAAACTTAGTAACAAATTGTTGTCCACCTGCTGAGTAGGTGCTATATGCTTGTGAGTTAACTAAAGGAAAATCGGTTGCACTTGTAACTCCTGCAATATAGAAATCATTGTTAGCATCGAATACAATACTTTGTACACGCGTTTCGCCGTCTGTTCCAAAGCCTGTTGCCCACAATAAGTCGCCTGTTGGTTTAAACTTTGCCAATAGTCCGCTTTGAACTTTGTTGTAATTTCCGCTGGTCATGTGCGGTGTATTGTTGTCTCCAGTTCCAACCAAATAGATATTTTGAAGATTGTCAACGGCTACCTGCGTACCATATTCTGATGCTGTTGTACCTCCAAAAGTTGCAGCCCATAATTTTGTTAAACCATTGCTACTTAAATGAACAATATAAATATCTGAATTTGTTGGTGAAGCAGTTGTTAAGTTTTGATAGCCAACACCATTAGAAACAGGGAAAGTTGAACTAAATGTAAACCCTGTAAATATGGGTTCGTTGTTTGCATTTGTAGTAACATTATATGCTTCATCAAAATCGTTTCCACCGTAATAAGTTGCCCATTGTCTAACGCCCAATGAATTGAATTTTACAAGTACAGCATCGTGACCTTGAGAAATATTATAAACTGCGGTAATATTTTGAGTTGGAAAATCGTTTTGATTAGTTCTTCCAAGTACAAATAAATTGTGTTGACTGTCTATGCAAGTGCTTGTAAAACGTGTATGGTTATCATTAGGACCACCCCAAAGAGGACCAGAATAATAGGTACTCCAATCAATGTTTTCTAAAGGTATTGATGCCATTGTAGCTTGTGCATCGTTAGTAATTTCAATTACTAAAGGCAATGTTGCATCATAAGCACCTATATTGAAACTGTATGTATTGTTGCCTTGTGCATTAAATGTTGGTGTCCAGTTTGTTATTGGTATTACAACATTATTTTGTAATTGATATGCAATTAATTTACCTACGCTAAAGGTATTCCAATTGCTACTTACCATAAGTTTATCGCCAACTACGTTTGTTTGTGTAGCTCCGTTTAGTTGTATCTTAACTTCGGCAAAACTACCACCTACTTTTGCAACTAAATACATTTTTGTACTGGCGTTGTTACTTGAATATATTAAGTCGATTTTTGAATAAATATTGGGTACAATAATTTTGTTGTTGCCTTTTATATTTACAATACCGTTAGGTGCGTTTGGTTTAAAATAGTTTAAATATCCAACCGCTTGTTCTTCGTAAGGGTATGGTTTGGCGTTGTTATCGCTGTTTAAAAAGTTTAAATCTATTCTTTGTATTGTGTCGTTTCCTGTTGTGTCTTTATTTGAAAAAGCATAACTTAAAATATTATTTTGAATGTATTGTTGCGGAAATGCACCGTCGGTATAATATTTTACATTGGTTGCTGCTGTTGCATTTGTAGTTATTATTTGTCCTCTGTTTTCGTAAAATAAATTAGTGGCACTTGGTTGTTCGTTGTTAAAGTCGGGCGGTATTAGGGCTTGTGTTTGGCTGTAACGTATTGTTGCATTATTATCATTTCTACTTGCACTTATATATATGTTGCCTTGGCTGTCAACTCTCATGTTGCGTACTTCATCTTTGCCACTTTCGGCAAATTCTTTTTCCCATCTTTTATTTCCACTTGGGTCTAAGCTAACTGTTTCAATACTTCTTTCGTTAGCTATAATTTTTACACCACTAACATAAATATTGCCTGAAGCATCAACAATTACTTTACTCGCATGGTCGTCACCTCCCGAATAACTTTGTTGTTTTTGCCACAATAAATTTCCGTTAGTGTCGTATTTTATAACAATAAAATCAGTGCCAGTTGTAGGATTTCTCACATAACCTGCAATTATGATATTGCCTTGATTGTCAATATCTAAACTATTTGCTTCATCGTTTAAACCTGCGGCATCAAAGGTTTTTATCCATTGTAGGGCAAGTGATGAATTTAGTTTAATTAGTTTAATATCAAGACTGTTGTTAGTGCCAACTGCTCTGCCAACTATATAAATATTTCCGTTTGCATCACGTTTCATTTCGGCTGGTTTGTCAAAACCGTTTGCGGTGCTTACGTTTCGGTTTACGTTTATTAGTGTTCCACTTGGGTCGTATTCTGCGGTTGCTATATCCCAATTATTTAACGCTGATGCGCTTGCGCCTGTAACATATATATTACCATTTGTATTTACGGCAATGCTTACGGGTACTTCGTAAAGGTTTGCAAAGTTGTATGTTTTTACCCAATTTATTTGTCCGTTTGAAGCATTTAATTGAAGCGTAACATAATCGGTTAAGGTCGTTGCGCTTAAGCTTGCACCTGTTACGTAAACATTACCGTTGTTGTCGGTGGTTATGGCGGTTGGTACATCATAATTGTGTCCTGTTCCGTCAAATGTTTGTTGCCATTGTATTGTTCCGCTTGGGTCGTAGCAAGCAATTAAATAGTCGTAATTATTTGTATTGTCAAATATTGCGCCTGCAATATAGATGTTTCCGCTAGCGTCAATGCAATTGGCAGTTCCAAAGTCTTTGCCGTTGGCAGCTCCGTTGATTTGTTGTTGCCATAAAATTGTGCCGTTAGGCGCAATTTTGCTTGTTAGAATATTTGTGTTTTGTCCAGCAACAATTGTATTGCCAGTGATTACAACATTTTGCAAAATGTCTAATGTTGTTGCCGTGTAAGGGATTGTGTCAACTGCTCCATTTTCGGCTAACCAGTCTTTTTTGACAACTGTGGTTTGTTGTGCAAGTGTTGCTAAACTGCTTGCTACTGTTATTGCTGAAATAAGCAATGTTTTTTTGTAATTTTTTTTCATTTGTTGTTTGTTTTAATTGTTTGTGAAATTATTTAATTTTTTGTCGTTATAGCAATTATTATTATAAAGAAAAGCGGGGGCGAAGCCCCCGCAATGTTTTTATCTTTGATGTAAGTCGTTGAGAAATTGTAAATTAAAGATGAACTTGTCGATAGGGCAACAAGGGATTGTAGGCTGGAGAGGGCAAGCTGTTTTAAAAACTTATAGTACAGCCTTGAAATGTTGCACTGAAACTTAGTTAAGTTTTTAAAAGTGCTTGAACTTGCGTTGGCAAAGCGTTGGCAAAAGAAAAGTTTGATGTTTGTACTGTCCATTCGTGTCTGCTGTTGGTTGCTTATAACGTTTTGCAGATTGGCGATGGGCGGGCTTTTCAGCACAGAAGTT
>JBEIDK010000095.1:0-12580 GCA_040383485.1 Flavobacteriales bacterium | reverse complement strand
GATAGAAATCAACGTAACTTAATGTTATCAAAACTGCTTGATTACTATAAATTACACATTTCAAATTTTGGAACTATAAAATCTGTGAAAGTTTTAAATGAGGTTTTCGAATAGAGCCTAATTGGCTTTTTCTGACCAGATTAATTCTTGATTTTTATTGAGGTGAATCAAACTAACCCCATTATAAATTTGTTGCACAACCTCAATATTAATAGGTTTATTAATTGGTTGCTTGTTGGTTATTTTTTCTTTAAAGTTATAAGTTGAAATTGAATCATTTGAAACATTATAAATATCGGTTTCAATCATGAAACAATTTGTACATTCTATGGGAATTGATTTTTGATATGTTCCAAAATTATCGAAAACTAAAAGCGATTTATCATTACATAGATAAAGCTGATTATTGAACTCAAAAAGTTTTGTAGGTGATATTTCACTCCTTAATAAAATTGATAAATTTCCTGTTTTGCTTAGGATGGAAAGGTCGTTACTTAAATGCAAAAGCTCAATATTTTGAGGATTGTAAACCCATAAACCTTTGTTTGCCGAATTACAAACAAAATTAGCTTGTTCCAATTCAACATCTGCCAGATTGATTATAATTCCAGTTTCAGAGAGGGTGTTATCCAGAAAATGAACCTGATTAATGTCCTTATAAAAAACTAGAATACGCAGCGGATTAAGCACATCAATTTTAGTAATGCTAGAGGCATTGGTACTACTAAACGAAAATAGTAATTTACCTGCTGCATTATATTTTTCAATCATTCTTTCATTGTAAGTGTATATGTTTTTTAAGTTATCCATGCAAAATTGGTTGCCCGAAACATTTATCTTTCTAGTCTCTTTCCATACAGGTGTTTGAGCAATGGCCTGGTTTAAAAATAAAAAAAGTAAATAATAGCAATATCTTTTCATTAGCATATATGAGTCAAATGTAATGTGAAAAATTAGAATAAATAAATATGCAACAAAAGCTGTAAAATACTTGTAGACAATTAACTATTTGAATTAAAAATTATTTTTACTCAATTTAGCAGAATGAAATTTATTACAATTAAATACGCTAGCGAAAAGTTAATTTATTTTTTAGTCTTATTACTTATTGCATTTCCATTTTTTACAAATTTAGATATGCTGCCACTGAGATTATGGGATGAAGCTTTGGTAAGTTTAAATGCTCAAGAAATGTATTTTGACAAGGATTTTATTGTAACACATTCAGATGGCACTCCTGAAATGTGGAATACTAAACCACCACTATTAATTTGGCTGCAAGTATTAAGTATGCATTTGTTTGGGATGAATGATGTGGCCACAAGATTACCTTCTGCAATAGCAGGCTATTTAACGTGTTTGCTTATAATATGGTTCTGTAAAAAACATTTAAACAATATTTTAATAGGCCTTTTTTCGGGATTAATTCTTGCTACTTCGGCAGGATATATTGTTGAGCACTCGGTAAGAAATGCCGATTATGACGCCCTCTTAGTTTTATTCTCAACAAGCACTATATTATTTCTGTTTTGTTATTTACAAACTGAAAAAAACAAGTACCTACACTTAACTTTTGTTGCACTTATATTAGGCAGTTTAACAAAAGGAGTAAGTATTTTAATGATTTTGCCTGGCTTATTCATTTATATAATTCTCTTCAAGCATGCTTCAAAAATATTTAAGAACAAATACTTATATATTAACTCTTTGTTCTATTTTACTATTGTTCTTGGATATTACTTGTTAAGAGAATCACAAAACCCTGGCTACTTAGAAGCTGTATGGTTAAACGAGTTAGGTGGTAGGTACTTTGAAGTGATTGAAGGTCATAAAGATAAATTCTGGACGTATTACGAGCATATAATAGATGGTGGCTTTAGTTACTATTACTACTTGGTTCCATTAGGTATTTTATTTGGATATAATAGTATCGACAATAAAATAAAACAACTTATTATTTGTTTGGGTTTAACTTCACTATCCTATTTTTTAGTTGTCTCAAATGCCGAAACAAAGGTACTTTGGTACGATTTACCATTGTATCCGATGATGGCAATTATTGTTGGCTTTGTAACTTATTGTATATACAATTACATAAAAGAACGTAACTATATAGACTTTAAACAAAATGTAATGCCCATTGCGTTTTGTTATTTGTTTTTTATCACACCTTATCGCGAAATTATTGCAAAGGTATATCAACCATACGATACAGGTGATATGCATTTAATTGAAGACATCAATTATTATCTAAAAAATGCACTTAAAGAAAATAAAAACCTAGACGGCTATTTTTATTTATATGATGAATACAATACACATATTACATTTTATGCCAACACCTTTAAATTAAAAAATCAAATTATTAAACGAGCCGACAAGTCAAAGCTAATAGCGGGCAATAAGGTTATTGTTAACAAACCTGACTATAAGGATTTTATTGAGAATAATTATTCATTTAAAATAATTGAAAAGAATCAATTTGTTATTGTGTATGAAATTATTGGAGCAAAAATACCAGAGCAAAAAGTCAATTAATGATTCATTGTTATTAACTCCTTGTCTAATAACAATTCAATTTCTGATTGATAACTTAAGATGCTTTGATTACTCAATTCTGCTATCTCTAACAAACTATGTTCCCCATCGAAATGATTCAGCAAGTGCAATCTGTTTGTAAGCTCCTTCCCTCTTTTTTTAGCTGCTCCTTTTACTTCATATAAACCTCTTTTTCCCAAATTAGGTTCGCAATGTTGTATGGTACCAAAGTATTTATCGTTCAGTTCAAAACCTTGAACAATTTTACTAAGCAATTCAATGGTTTCAACCATCAAATCAAATCTGATGATGCTTTTATTGTCTTTTGATGTATGATACTCTTCGAATACATGATAAGGAGTGCGCATTATTGAACCTACAGGTAAATTAAAACCAGGTGAACAATATTGACGCTCATCACTACCACCAATGGTAAATGGCAAAAGATTATATTTTTTATCACTATATTTTAAGGTATGCTCGGCCATTAAATCAGCTTCACTATTTATTCTCCTAGACTTTTTATAGGTAATTGGTCCCGCATCGCCGCAGCAGGTTAATATATATCCTGCTAATAAATTATCCTTTAAATGCTCGCCATGTATGCTCAAATAATTAATTGCACCTATGGTTTCAGGCGCGAAAACAAAACGATAAGTATATTTACGTTTTGGCATAGAAGCAATTTGCTGATACAAAAATGCCTGAACTAATGGACCAGATAACTCATTATTGGCCATACTTGGATGACATAAATAAGTTGAAAACAATATTTCTTTTTCTGTTTCACCTTTCAATACTAAATCAGCATAGGTCATACTCCCCTCTTTCAATTCCGAATCAATAAAAACTTTATAGACTCCTTCTTTAGACAAATTTTCAAATTCGTTATGTGTTAAGCAAAAGCCCCAGTCACTTTTATAATAAGAAGTATGATATGGAATTGCATCTGGCAACGATGGCAGTGTATGAAGATGAGGTAATAACTCCTCATAACTCATTTCAACCTTAATAGGAATTGAATAATTAACCAAGTGCAAATTATGTTGTTTAAAATCTGCAATTTTTCTTCCATCAGGAGTAATGATGTATGCATCTTTTATGTTCCACTCCTTAGGTATCTCCCAATCAAAACAAGATGTTCCGGTTGGTACTTCATGCATTTGCAATGGCAGAATCTCTTGCAAAATTTTTAATGAATCACGTAAGCCATTTCCTGTAATGCTTCTGCAAATAGGAAATAATCTATCGAAATATTCTTCTATTATTTGAGGTGTAATTTTAGACATTGGCAAATGAAATTTACTGTAATAATAAACAAAGGCTCAATACTTTATTATCTTTTTATTGATTGGTTGCTTGCCCTCTTGATAAATATTTACAAAATAAACACCGTTACTAAACTGTTCTATACTAATGGCTGGATTATTACTATTGAATTTGTTGCTAAAAATTTTGTTACCTAAATTATCGGTAACGGTTATTTGAAGGGGAATATTTTCTGAAAAAAGTTTTTCGGCTGATATGGTTATTGAATTGTTTGTGGGGTTGGGGTAGAGAGAAATGTTGTTGTTCGAAATTGTTTGTTCTTGAATATGAGAGAAGATGTTATTAAAACAATCATTATTATAAAATTGGTGAAATGAGAATGAGTTTGATTGAAAACAATTCAACACATCTGAAATATGTTCATTTATAATTTGATTTGAAGTAAATGTACCAATATCATTAAAACCCTTTGTAGGTCCGAACTTTGAATTAATGTTTCCAAATAAATGATTAATAAATAATGAAGTGTCAGTGCTGTAATTGACTTCATCTCCTTGTATGTTTTTACAACTGTAAACTTTAAACTCTTTTAGCTGAACGCCATTAATAGTTACATAAAAAACAGTATCAACTTTTGCATAGGCGTGAATATAAGTATTGGTCCATAAATCAAATTGTATTCCAAAATCCCAAACATCTCCAATGTTTGGATTATTATGCCACATAAATTGAAGTTGTCCATTAGGCATTAACAAATACACTGTATCGTTTGAAGTATAGAAGGTAAAGTCTTTTGAATATAGCGTATCTGTAATAATAATTGAACCATCAGGATAGCTCGTTTTTGTTTGTTTTTCGGATAAAACGATTTGCATCAATTTTCCGTTAATAATTGTATCTCTATCATACCAATTTTTAATATATCCAACTGGATTTCCAAAATTAAATTCCCAAAAGCCCTGGTGCCAAACAGCGCCAGAATCAATCCATCCTGATTGTGCGTTGCTTTTAATATTGCAAAGAGCAAGGAGTAAAATGCAAAGTGTTGTGGTAATTGTTCGTTTCATTTTTTAAATTTTTACTGTTCATAGTTGTACACGAAATTAAAATTAAAAAGGTTTACCGTTGTGAAAATTTCATTTTGAAAATATTTATTCAATAATGAAAATTATATTTACACATCTAAATAATTCAAGATGAAATCTACCGACCCCAGCAATATTGATTTTAAAAAAAAGTTTGAACTTACAAATAAGGTAATAATTATTACTGGAGCATGCGGTTTGATAGGAAAGGCATTTGCTGAAGCCACAGCGCAATTTGGCGCTAACGTAGTTTTGGCAGACTTAGAGCAGGCAAAACCTGTTGAAGCAGGTATAGAACTAAACAAAAAGTTTTCACAGGAAATTATTGGTGCTGTTGTAAATGTATCAGACAAAAAATCAGTAGTTACTTTGCGCGATGCAGTCATTGAAAAATTTGGTAAAATTGATGGTTTAGTAAATGCACATCAAAATAAAACACATTTGATATTTGAATCATTTGAAAATGTTACTGAAGAGAATTGGGATACTGTTGTAGAAGTTAATTTAAAAGGTACTTTTTTAACTTGTCAGGTTATTGGTACTTATATGTCTCAGAATGGAGGCGGCACTGTTGTAAATATGCCATCAACATATAGTGTTGTTGCCCCTAATCAAAATTTATACAAAGGTACAAATCTTGGTTGTCCTGCCGCCTATTCTGCCTCAAAAGGAGGTATTGAAGCATTATCTAAATATTTAGCAAGTTACTGGGCTTCTAAAAATGTTAGGATTAATATGCTCACTCCACATGGTGTCTGGAATAATCATGAGGAACAATTTGAAAATAATTTTGCCAAATTTTCACCAATGGAAAGAATGAGCTTAAATCATGAAATTGCTCCTGCACTTATATATTTACTAAGCGATGCATCTAGTTATGTTACTGGAGCTAATATTTTAAATGATGGAGGTTGGACTGTTTGGTAGTAAATTAAACCCAGATTACGCGTTAGGGGTTCGTAGTGAAGCGCCAAAGCCCAATAAAATATTAACTTTTACGAATAAATCATATTGAATATATGATTCATGAGTAAAAGTTGTTTACTTCATATTTTGAAGTGGTTATGCGTTGTAATAGAATTTCTAATGCGTAATCTGGGTTACATGACAGCTTGAATAGCTTTTAATAAATTTAAAGAATACTTAGTCGTCCCTCAAAAAGTCTTTATGATTTTTAAACTTACTTTTCCTTGATGAAAAGTAACAAAAATCAATGCTTCATTCTTTCTTTTGCTCCGAAGGTCGCAATTTTTCAATCCAATAAAATTGCTACCATGTAGGTGATTTCCTCGTCCCTCGGAACCTTCCTACATGGCTTTACGCAATTTGATTGGATTGAAAAACCAGAAAGAATGAGGCAGGTAGAGCCTTGAACGGCAATGCTGGAAAACGTAATAGATTCAGATATTTTTGGTATATTATTTTATGAATAATCAGTTTGAAACGTCCGTATTTACTAACATCTATATTTTTTGAGGAAGAATACTTAAAAGGTATTAATAGATTTAATAATAATGAATTAGAGGATAAGAGAAACCTATTTTCTAACATCTTCCCAAACTATTTTTTCGTTACTTCTTTTAGTAAAAAAATCATTGCATTTACCATCACCATTGCCTAAAATTCCACCATCTGGATAGCATAATAAATTGCAATTGTCATCATATAGCTCGCCCATAACATCACAACAATAGCTTGGTATATAATATACAATTTTACCATTGTATTGGTATTGATAAACTTTACTTGGAGGGTTTCTTACTTTTTCTGCCTTTGTAGAGGTTATTTTTTCCTGTATTCATTCCGGAGCATTATTATCGTTCTTATTGCATCCAACAAAAAACAATACATTCAAATGTATTGCATTTGTTAATAAATAGCAATGTATTTTTCAGGTCATTATTCTTTTATAATTTTCTATTTCGAAATATTAAGATACTCTATACTCTCCAAAAACTTCACGCATTGCATCAGCAATTTCACCAAGTGTTGCGTATGCTTCAGCGCATGAAAGAATCGTTGGCATTAAATTATTAGTACCTTTTGCATCCAATTTAAGTTGTTCTAACAAAGCGCTCACTTTGTTATTATCACGAATAGACTTTAACTTATTTATTTTATCAATTTGCACTTGACGAATGTTATCATCAACTTTAAAAATAGACTCAATAGGAGCCTCTTCGGCAGTAAATTTATTTACACCAATAATTGGTTTTTCCCCACTCTGAATATCCTTTTGATAACGATAAGCCGAGCCTGCTATTTCATCTTGCAAATATCCGTCTTCGATGGCCTTAACACTGCCACCCATAGCATCAATTTTATTGATGTACTCCCATGCTTTTGCTTCTACTTCATTTGTTAACTCCTCAACAAAATAGCTACCCGCAAAAGGGTCAACAGTATCAGTTACACCACTTTCGAAGCCTATGATTTGTTGTGTACGTAATGCAATTCTAGCAGCCTCTTCGGTAGGCAACGCAATGGCTTCGTCGTATCCATTTGTATGCAAACTTTGAGTACCTCCCATCACTGCGCTTAATGCTTGCAATGTAACACGTATAATATTATTTTGAGGTTGCTGTGCCGTAAGGGTGCTACCTCCAGTTTGAGTATGAAAGCGGAGCATCATTGCTTTGCTATCTGTTGCGCCAAGTTCCTTAGTAATTTTAGCCCACATGCGTCGTGCAGCACGAAACTTAGCAACCTCTTCAAAAAAATTATTGTGAGCATTAAAGAAAAAAGAAAGTCGTTTTGCGAATACGTTTATATCTAAACCTTTTTCGAGTGCTGCCTTTAAATATGCTTTGCCATTTGCCAATGTAAATGCTAACTCTTGCACTGCGGTGCTGCCCGCTTCACGAATATGATAACCAGAAATAGATATTGTATTCCACTTTGGAACTTCTTTGCTACAATACTCAAAAATATCAGTAATAATACGCATGCTCTGACGAGGAGGATATATATAGGTTCCTCTTGCTGCATACTCCTTTAATATATCGTTTTGTATTGTACCTGAAATCTTAGCAAGGTCTGCGCCTTGTTTTTTTGCCAATGCAATGTACATGCATAATAATATAGATGCTGTAGAATTAATTGTCATTGAAGTTGTAATATTCTCTAGTTTAATTCCATCAAACAAAATTTCCATGTCGGCCAAACTATCTATTGCCACACCAGCTTTTCCAACCTCACCGTCGGCAAACTCATGACTGCTGTCGTACCCAATTTGAGTAGGTAAATCAAAAGCTACGCTTAATCCAGTTGTTCCATTATTTAGTAAATAATGATACCTTTTATTAGACTCTTCAGCAGTTGAAAAACCAGCATACTGACGCATGGTCCAGAGTTTACTCCTATACATATCAGACTGCACACCACGGGTAAAAGGAAATTCTCCCGGAGTTTCATGTGGGTAATCTTTTGGAGGGTATGTATTTTTTATTTCAATTCCGCTATCGGTAGTGTGTTTCATATTGATGAAATTATTGTTTCAAAACTAAATAAATTTATGAAATTGATTTGAAAGATTGGTAATAAAAAGGAAATGAAGTTTACATGTGAAATTCACATGAATAATTTACCTCAATGCTTGACTAGTTGTAAAACCTTTAAAAAAAAATTAGAGCCTTCTTAAATTTTGTTTCTTAGAACTTTTATAAGGATATTTTTTCAGATTAAGGCGCCATTTTGATGGCGCATTTTGATGGTAATAGCTTTGCTCTATAAGCGAAAATGTAACGAAAAGTTGGACAAAATATGCCATAAGAAACTTTTGAAATAAATTCTAAACAGGCTCTAAAACTATACTAATTAATTTCTATAGCCATTTTGCAACATAAAGATTCATAACCCATTGCTCATTATTTTCAACTTTTTTCAAATAAAAATTATCATATTTTTTTAAGCAGGCAACTGGGATACTTGCAGCAGTTTTGTGAAGCCTTTCTACCTCTAAAAGTTACAAAATTTGTTGCGACAAAAATGGAGGAGTAAGGAATCGGAATAAGGAAAATTTTTTATTAGGAATAAAATTTGCAATTGAAATTAGCCACATTTTAATATGAATCCAAGAATATAAAATTGTAAAATGGCACAACAAAATATGCTGTAAGTTAACATTCTTCACATATGCATTTATGAATAATTTCTTTATAGTTTGTTCGATTTCAATTCTTGTTTCGTTTAAGCTATTAAATAATTTCTTCTAGTGTTGTACATCAACAGATACCCTCTTTTGTTTGATTCAGATAAAAATGAACGATTAACCAAAACCTCCATTAAAGGACGCTTTTCTAAAAATGGATTTAATAAATTATCTATTCTACTTTCAAATACACCTATACGTCTTGCAAATTCTATAAAATCGTTTTTAGATGGATGCCCATTCTTTTTATATTCCTCACTTTTAAAATCATCCTTAAATAATCCTTTGTCCAATGCAAAATCAGAATCATCTACATGAAGTCTCGTATTTAATAGGTCATAAGCCGGAGTAAGTAAATAATCACCTTTTGATGATTCAAGTAATGAAAAATTTTTCAAGTGAGCGTCGCCATTTGAAAATAAGTAATTGAAAATAACCAATGAAAAATATTTTTCTATTTCTACATACCATGCCTTGACATATTTTTGAATCAGCATTCCAATTTGTTCATAGCTATATTCATACTTAAAATTAACACCTGCAATATCTTTTGTTTTACCTGACAGCGAAGCAAAATCTTCTACACCCAATTTTTCGCCATTTCTTTTCACATCAAATCGTTTAGTAATATAGGCTGGCGACCCATTATTAAAGAATATCATTGCATTTTCAGCCGTATTTATTCCATATACCTGTTTAGCAATTTGCATTGTCAGGTGTTCGTTTGCTGGAACCTGCTCAACCTTCTTTAAGTCTCTTGGAATTGGTTTAAGTATGTATGTTCCTTGTTCACCTTCTTTGGTCAATCGCAATATGTTCTTTTCTAGTAACAAACTTAGTTTCTCTTGCACACCTGAAATAGATATGCGTTTGCGGTTTTCAATAAATTGCTCAGCTACTTCTTCGCTTTGTTGCGGTGGTTCATAAGGTAAAATATGATGTACCTTTTTGTTATTAAACACCTTTCTCAAACAACTTGGGCTGTAAGTACCATTACCCTCTGCTAATGTACCTGGGCAATATTTTAATTCATCCAAATTCATTTTTATTTTTTTGGTTTTACAGTTACTGCTCCAATAGTGTCACTCTGGGCTGTTGCCATAAGTAACCCAAAATTATCTTCTTCATCAATTCTTAATTGTGTGCATTGTAGCTTTCTATTGACACCTTCACTCAGCATGTTAAAGAAGAATGGAAACAAAAAAGAGTTGCTATACTCTTTTTGTGACTTTGAAAGTGTTAAACTTATAGCTGGTTTACTAGTATCATTATAATAATCATCGTTATACCTAAATACGAAATGCTGACGATTTTCCTCAGTCAATGTTCCTGCAAATGTTCCATTTCTGAATATTTCCAATTCCCTCATTTATTCAAAATTACTTTTTAACATCAAGGATAAATTCCATTCCCAATATTTCTGCCAGTTTGTTAAGTACATCTAAAGAAGGATTACCTTTTCCTCGTTCCAATTTATATAAAGTATTCGTACTAACTTGTGCCAATTCGGCTAAATGCGGTTGCGTTATATTTAGCTCTTTTCGCCTGTTTTTAACCGTTTCACCTATTTCTTTAATTAGCATTATAATGTGATTTTTATGTAAAAGTAACCTTATTTTTCAATTGAATATGCAAAAAACGCAATATAATGTGATTTTTGCATACAAAGAGTTAATTATTAAATATAAATTATCATGAGGCTGTCTCAAAAGTAAAATTGAGGCAGTTTTTTTTATTATAGTTTTGTATAGTTCACTGTAATAGTTATATTTTTTTTTAAGTCTTCGAGTTGACTCTTGTTTTCTAATAGTCTTTTTATGTATCATAGAAAAAAAAAGCGGTTTTTATGCCGCTTTTTTCATTTTTTGGTTGTTGTAAATAGATTTTTGTTTGATGTTAAATGCCAGTAGACACAGTCCTGCCTCTATATTTACTTTATCAAGTCCTCTGAGCATAAATCTTTTAAAGTGTTTGTTTTGTTTCATTACAGCAAACACTGGTTCAATGGTTGTACTGCGTTTTTTACGCTGTTCTATTCCTTTTTCGGTTTGTAGTTTTTGAGTAGCTATTTGTTTGTGTTTTCTCAGCCTATGATTCACTTCTATGCTTCTATTTCCTTGTGCTTTGTAGCATACTCCGCGCAGCGGACAGCCATTGCAGTTGCTGGCTGTATACCGTTTTATTTCTTGTGTAAATCCGTTTTCTGTTTTGCGATTATAGATTGCTTTTAGCTTCATTGCTTGACCCATTGGGCAATAGAAACAATCTTGAGTTTCATTATAATATAATTCCTCTGTTTTAAAGCCTTGCTTGTAACTTGGTTTACGCTTTTGTTCTACATAAAATTGATTGTGTTTTACATACGCTTCTATGTTGTTGTTTGATAAATATTCATAGTTCTCATCACTGCCATAACCTGCATCAGCTGTATCTTGTGAAGGTAGCTTGCCATACATTTTTTTATGTTCTTCTAAGTGCGGTATGAGTGTGGTGGTATCATTTGGTTTTTGGTGTAGTGTATAGTTTACACAAAATGTTTTGGAACCTTCTTCTTCATTCTTGGCTGCACTTGCTTGTAAATTATATGCTGCCTTGAGTTGCCCGTTGTTCATGGCATCCTCTTTCATTCTCATAAAAGTAGCGTCAGTATCGGTTTTGCTGTAGCTATTGCGTGTGCCCATTATATCCTCTTGTTCTTCGTACTTTTGCATACGCTCAACAAAATCAGTATTCGCTTTTTCTACTTTCTTTTTGATTGTCTTATCAACATTCTTCTCTCTTAATACCTCATCTATTTGTTTGGCTACTGCTTTTACTTTTTCGCTGCTGATATCTTTAAAGTCAATAGGTGAGGTATCTTTCAACTCCTCTTGAGCAACGCTTTGCGTATAATTCCAAAGCTCTTCTAACTGTTTGCTAATTTTTTCTTTTTGTGTTTTGATAGCTTTACCCCAAACAAAGGTGTATTTGTTGGCATTGGCTTCTATCTTGGTACCATCAGTATAAATGTCTTCTATTCCTACTAATCCTTCCTCTACCAATAGCAGTACTACTTGTGCAAAAACTTCCTTGATAACCGTTTTTAAACGCTCGCTTCTAAATCTATTAATGGTATTGTGGTCAGGTGTACTCATACCTGTGAGCCACATATAATGAATATTTTCTCTTAAGGCTGCCTCGATTCTTCGGCTGCTATAATTATTACTTAAATACGCATAAACAATTGCAGAAAGTAACATGCGTGGATGATAACTACTTGTTCCTCCTCCTTCATATTTAATTAATAAATTATCAATGTTTAAACTTTCTATAATCTTTTGAACCACTCGAACTGGATGAGACTTATCTATAAGTTCATCAAAACTTGGTGGTAGTAAAAACTGAGGATTAAACTGATATGGTTTGAATACTACTTTGCCTTTTATCATTAAGCAAAAATCAAAACTATTCTATAATCCTAAAAGCAATTCACTCAAAATTTATTAGTTTTCTTTTCAACAATAAATAATAAAAAGGCTGCCCCTTTTGAGACAGCCTC
>JBEIDK010000094.1:0-12617 GCA_040383485.1 Flavobacteriales bacterium | reverse complement strand
GTGAATTATTCTTTCTAGAAAATAAATGAAAATTGTTAGGCAAAAAAAAAGCCCCCGAACTTCGGAGGCTTTTTTATAAACTTATTAATTATTGCTTAATCAATGTAATGTTACCATTACCTATATCATTATTACCAGAATAATTCATAGTTAAAAATTTCTTAGCAGCACCATCATAAGTACCTGAACCAGAAATTGTAGAACCAGAAGGGATTCCACCACCAGTAAAGTTTTGAGAAGGTATTGTTACAACAGTACCAACAACTGTACAATAAACAGTAGCTCCAGAGAAACCACCAAAATTGTTAATCGTTAATTTGTTATATGTATCAGCAGAAGCTGTAGCAGTAACATTATAAGTATAAGTACCACTTCCTGAAGTAGAACCAGTAACTACATCAGTTGCAGAATATGAACCAGCTAAGAAATCACCTTTAACTTTAACAGTACGATTTTTTGTAGCCTCATTAGTAGCTTCGTCAGAAGCAGTATACTTTACAGTATATGTACCAACTTGGTTTTTATTAACTGCAGTTGCATAATCAGAGCTGATAACTGTTATTTCTCCGTCTTTTTCATCATTTGCAGTTGCTCCTGGATCAGCAGCTTCCGTTAAATTAACTACTTGAACTGAATCTCCTTTTAAAGTAATAACTGGAGCAGTTTCATCTTTCTTACAAGATGTTAATAATAAAGAACCACCAACTAAAAGGGCAGTTACAAAAGTTAGAATGTTTTTGTTCATCTTTTTATTGTTTTAAAATTTTGTGTGCAAATGTATATTTTTTTTTAAAAAAACCAATTGTATTGAAAAAAAATTACTTTTGCAGTAATATAAATTAAAAGTAAAATTAAAATAAAATGAAAAAGGTATTATTTTCAGTTGCAGTATTAGTTGCAACAATGTTCGTTGCTTGCGGTCCATCTGCAGAAGAAATTGCTAAAAAAGAACAAGCTACTGCTGATTCTTTAGCCAAGGTTGAAGAAGCAAAAATGCAAGCTGAAGCTGAAGCAATGGCTGCAAAAGCAAAAGAAGATTCATTAATGATGGCTGCAAAAGCACAAGCAACTGCAGATTCAATAGCAATGGCTGAAGCTGCTGCTGCTGCAAAAAAAGGTGTTAAGAAAGCAGTAAAAAAAGTTGAAAAAGAAGCTGGTCCATCACGTGGTGCAGCTACTAAAGAAGGCACTGATAACTCAAAACCAGTTCGTGGTGCTGCAACAAAAGTTAAATAATTAACTTTTAAATTTTAAATATATTAAAAGAGAGGTTGCAAAGCCTCTCTTTTGTGTTTGAAGTAGAATTGAAAATCATAAACTCTTATATTAAATAATCATGAAACTATTCCATATAATCATAACATTGCCTGTCATATTTTTTGCTTCATGCAGTACCTCTTCAGAAAAATTAATTGAAAACCAAAAACTAGAAGACTCAATAAAAAAGGCAGAAGCAGAAGCTTTGCAGCAAGAAGCTATTAATGCTGAAAAAATGCTTGACTCTACTGATGCCGTAAATAAAGATACTTCATCTACTCATTCAATGTAAATATTACATCTTAGAATTAAAAAGCCTGCTGAATTTATCAGTAGGCTTTTTTGTTTTTTATTAAAATGTATATCATTACAACTATTATAAATTAAATCTTTCAATTATGTCGACTGATAAAATAAAACATCCTAAAGGACTTTACTATCTATTTTTTACTGAAATGTGGGAAAGGTTTGGTTATTATTTAATGATTGGAATATTTGTATTATACATGACTGATTATGAAAAAGGAGGCTTAGATATGGACCGCGAAAAGGCTGCGGACATTTTCGGAACCTTTATTGCCTTAAATTATCTTACACCATTTATTGGTGGATTGCTTGCAGATAGGTTACTTGGTTATAGAAAGTCAATTATTATTGGAGGTTCATTAATGGGGCTCGGTTATTTGTGTTTAGCCATTAGCGGCATGACTGCATTTTATACTGCTATTTGTTTAATTATATTAGGCAATGGTTTTTTCAAACCTAACATCAGCACTCTGCTTGGAAGCTTATATAATGAGCCAAAATACAAGAGTATGAAGGATAGTGGTTACAGCATATTTTATATGGGTATAAATATTGGAGCGTTTATTTGTAATTTTTTTGCAGCCTTTTTACGTAACAAATATGGTTGGGGCGAGGCATTTGCGGCTGCTGGTGTAGGAATGTTTATAGGCGTTGCAGTTTTTATTTTTGGGAATAAGCATTATGCGCATGTTGATGTTATTAAGCCTACTAATGTTGAAGACACCCCTGTTATAAAAGTGCTGTATCAAGTATTATTACCTGCAATTGTTATTGGAGTTATGGGCTGGTTTATACCAGGAAATATTTTTGGAAGCGACAGCACAGATGCATTTTTATTAGGTGCAATTCCTGTGGTTTCTTTTTACGCTTCACTTTATTTTAGAGCCAATGCAAATGAAAAAAAACCTATTGGAGCCCTGTTATCAATCATGGGAGTAGTGGTAATTTTTTGGGCAGTTTTTAAACAAAATGGCACAGCATTAACTACTTGGGCACAATATTATACCAATAGAGAAACTCCAAAAGTTATTGAAGGATTTGGTGATGCACTTTATTTGAATGAAGAGGTTTCGTATACCAAAGACTCTACTTATGTGTTAGACAATCAGTTTAGAAAAATTAAAAACACAGAAGGTGTTGCAGTTAAAAGTCTTGCTTATCCAGCCTATTATATAAATGAAGATGTATCGAAGTTAAGCGAAGGAAAAAAGACAAAACTAATTTCAACTGAATTATTTCAATCCATCAATCCTTTTTTTGTGGTAATGTTAACTCCATTAGTTGTTGCATTTTTTAGTTTTTTACGAAGTAGGAAAAAAGAGCCAACCACACCAGCAAAAATTTGTTGGGGTTTATTCATCAGTGGAATTTCTACATTAATAATGGTAGCAGCTGTATATGCTTGTGGCAATGGAGCTGTGAAAGCAAGCCCTATGTGGTTAGTAGAATCATACGCAATTGTTACCATTGGAGAACTGTTTTTAAGCCCAATGGGTTTGAGTTTGGTTTCTAAATTAAGTCCACCACGTATAACTGCCATGATGATGGGAGGCTGGAGTTTAGCTACTTCATTAGGAAATAAACTCAGTGGAATATTGGCAAAAATGTGGGATGGTTATGAAGATAAGGCCAATTATTTTTATGTGAATTTTGCTTTATTAATGATAGCAACTTTAATGCTAGCATTAATGCTTAAAAGATTAAATAGAATTTTTAAAGAATCTGGATTGTAAATTTAAATTAGAAGATTATGACAGCAACAGTTTTTGGAGCAACAGGATTAATTGGTAATACAATTATTGATTTATTGATTTTAGATAAACGGTTTACCCAAATAAAAGCAGCTGTTAGAAAGAAAGGTGTATTCCAACATTCTAAAGTAATTGAGGTAGAAATAAACTACAACAATTTGCAAGAATATTCAGATTCTTTGAAGGCAGATATTTTCTTTAGCTGCCTTGGTACTACCATAAAAAATGCTGGAACAAAAGAAGCTCAAATAGTAGTTGATAAAGATTATCCAATACAAGTTGCCTTATTAGCGAAAGAATTAAATGTGCTTAAATTAATTACAGTTTCTAGTGTTGGTGCTGATGAAAAAAGTAGCAATTTTTATTTAAGAACAAAAGGCGAAATGGAAATTGGGGTAATAAATTGCATGAATGAGAAATCAATATTCGTGAGACCATCGGCAATAGTAGGCAATAGAAAAGAGAATAGAGTAGGTGAAAAAATTGGGATTGTTTTAATGAAATTAATTGGTCCATTATTTTTGGGTTCACTTACAAAGTACAAACCTATAAGCGCTATAACCATTGCAAGTGCTATGATTGCTGCATGCTTTGTTTTTACTTCACAATTTTTGTATTATGATGATATGAAAAAGTTAACTGAATAATTTAAGAATCTAAACTAGTTTTCATTCAACCTCTAAAAATAAACATTCGTCCAATAAGACTTAATTTATTTTAATTAACTTTAATTTTATAGGCAACCAATTTTAAATGTCGCGTCTTGTTATTAAATCTAAAAATGTGTTTGAGTAAATTTTCTTTTTATCCGGTAATAAAAGATTATTTTAAAAACCATTTTAAAGGGCAACAACAATTAATAACAACAATTAAAATATAGACAACATGAACAAAAAAATTACCCTCAAATTATTTTCCCTACTGCTATTCATAGTAGCTTTTGGTAAAACTGCAAATGCCCAATGTGTAGCAGGTTTTACTTCAAACGTAAATATGGTGAATGGTCAATATGGTACTGGACTTGTGCAGTTTACCGATACTTCGCATGCAAGCATTGGCGACACATTAATTAGTTGGGCTTGGGATTTTGGTGATGGTGTAACTGCCAACATCAAAAACCCCGTACATTTTTATCCTAATAATGGCAATTATACTGTTACATTATTAGTGAGCGACAATAGTTCCAACAACACTACCTCTAAACAAATCCTAATGAGTGTGCCTTATCCTCATGGATGCCATGCAAATGTCAATTATACTTATAATTATCCATTGCCTACATCGGGTACGGTACCTACGTTGTTCTTTAGCAATGCGAATATCATTCCTACCAACGACTCCTTAGCCAGCGTTAAATGGACTTTTGGTGATGGAAACTCATCTACACTTTTAAATCCTGTTTATACCTATCAACAAGACACAGTTTTTGTTTTAAAATATAAGATCACAACAGTAAATGGCTGCGTTGATTCTACTCAAATTAATATTCAAGGTATACCTTGTCAGATGTATGTAACAGTAGCACCTAACCCAACTGATAGTACAAAGTTTGATGCAACAATAGTAAATGGTGCGCCTCCCTATACTACATATTGGTATGAATCAACTTCTCAATGGATCTATACACCAACACCAGCATCTCAGATTTCAAATGGTGGGTTAACTTTACAAGCAGTTGATAGTACAATGTATACACTTACCATATATCAGTCTAATGGTTGTTACGCTACATATGGCTCGGTTAGCTTAAATGGTTTTTCAATTCAGTATAACAGTGCCCCTTGTATCAATGCGAATTTTGTGTTTCTTCAACAAGGTGGAAATTCACTTACGGTTGACTTTTCAGATAACACAATCGATTGTAATTCTACACCTTTAAATTTGGTTAGCCAATTTTGGGACTTTGGCGATGGTACAACTTCTACCCAAGCCTTTCCAACCCATACTTATAATAACTATGGAGGTTATACCATTACATATATTGTTAGTGCATCTTCGGGTTTAATAGATACCATTGTAACAAACATCAATATATTGCATTGCAATTACAACTTTATTAGCAGTATAACCCCACCTACGAGTAATAATAATATTTTGAATGCTGTTGTGGTTGGTGGCATACCTCCTTTAAGCTATACTTGGAATGATACACTAAATGGTACTAGTCCAACTACTACTACTTCTATAATTGCAAACCGCCCAGGATATTATTCAGTACATATTACAGACGCAAATGGTTGCGTAGCAAGCATTAATCAATGGGTTGCACAAGACGCTCAAATAAAATACAACCCACATTTTCAAGATACATGTAGCGCAAAATTTGCATATGGTTTGGGAACAAGTTCTGTTGTACCAAATACCGCATCACTTTCAATTCATTGTGAAGAATGGACGTGGGGATATTTAGCAAATCCGCACACATATACTTGGACATATAGTGATGGTTATGTTGATACAATATATGTAAACTACTATGATTCACTTACGCCTTATACTATTCGTCCATATGCTCCAGGAGAAGTATTTGATGTAACACTTACAGTTACAGGTGGAGGATGCAATGCTTCTACAACACAAACAATTGACTTTTCTGCTGGTGCTTGTAACTTAAGCCCAAATTGGCCGTGGAGTACTAGCTATGGTCTGTTTCAAGGACAATATCCTTTAAAGATTACAGCCAATGCAGCCAACGGAGCAGGTACACAAGCAAGCCGTACTTATCTATGGAGCAATGGCAGCACAGCGCCGTTTATCTATGCTTACACAAGCGGAGAATATTGTGTAACAATTACTGACTCGTTGGGTTGTTCAAAAAACAATTGTTATACGTATTATGCACCTTTTGATAGCACTATTACTTTGTGTGGAAATGTATTTAATGATGCAAATAACAATGGTGTGTTTGATGGTTTAGAAACAGCGGTTGTAAATAGCAATTTAATATCTGTAATAGGTAATGGAAATACTTATAATGCTACTGTTGATGGGCAAGGACATTATAGTGTAAATGTACCTGCTGGAAATTATATCATATCTTATTCTACAACTCCTGGTCACAATTTTACCACTCCATTCAGCTCCGACACCATTGCAAAGTATTTAAATGTTACAGCTGGCTACGGCAATAATTCTTGTGTATACAACTTTGGTATCTCTAATAATACATCTACCATAAGTGGTAAATTATTTTATGATGATGATAATGATGGTGTACTTGATAGTTTAGAGACAGGCATTGCATACCAACCTATTATAGCTGGTCAATACACAGTATTCACTGATGCACATGGTAACTTTAACATGAATGTAGTAGCAAATAGTTATAGCTTAACTTATACACCACAAAATGCATTTTCTAGCTATACACTAACTACCCCAGGTACCATTTCAATAAATGCGAATACAGTTGGTAGTAGTTTTCCAAATAAAAATTTTGGTATTCATACCACCAATATTGGCGCTGACTTAGGAGTAAACCTTTGGCCAACTTCTGTTGTAAACAATGGATTTCCGGCGCATTATACAATAGAATATTATAATAACGGAGCTACATCGGCAAACAACACAATAACCATGACGTACGATAGCTTAAGAACATTTGATAATGCAAGTATTACTCCTACAAACATAAATACAGCCACACGCACAATCACTTGGGATATTCCAACTATAGCTGCTTATACCAATCAATATTTGTATGTAAACTTTACTGCAATAGTTCAATTAATGATGAATACTCCTGTTACTAGTACTGCTGCCATTAGCAATAATACAGGTACAGAAACTTTGCTTGCAAATAATACTGCAACATTAAATCAACTTTCGGTATCAAGTTGGGACCCTAATGATAAGCTTGTGATCAGAACTAATTCAGGTAATGTAATGGAACAGTATATATCAAGTATTGATACAAATCAAACAATTGAATACATGATTCGTTTTCAAAATCTAGGAAATTACAAAGCCATTAATATTAGAATAGTTGATGAACTAAGTGATAAGCTTGACCCAAATAGTTATGTGCTACTTGGAGGTAGTGATAATTGCCAAGTAACTAGATTAGGTAATATTGTTACTTACAAGTTTGACAATATTGATTTACCTACGGAGGCTGATAGTGGTGATGCAAGCAATGGCTTTGTAACCTTTAGAATAAAGGCTTTAAGTAGTTTAGTAGAAGGAGACATCATATCAGATATGGCAAATATTTACTTTGATTATAACGAACCAGTTGCAACTCCATATTCAAATTTACTAATGGTTGATCCATCACTTATTTTGGATAGTCAAGCAATCATTATTACTAACAATAATGTTGGTGTGTTCCCAAATCCATTAAGTGGCCGTGGTTTTGTAAAGTATATTTTAACCGATGATTCGCAAGTAAAACTTTCGCTTTCCGACATAAACGGTAAATCAATTATGGAAGAAACAACACAAGGTAATAAAGGAATGAACTACTATAACCTAGATGTTTCCAGTCTGAAATCTGGTTTATATATTTTAAAAGTTAGCTCAGCACAAAATACATCTTATCATAAAATAAATATTATTAATAAATAGTAAAAAGGTTCTTCCCCACTCTTCTGCTGCCATGAAGAGTGGGATTGAACTTTTATAAATATTTATGTATAGCGAAGAAGAAATAATAAATGGCTGCGTTAATAAAAACAAGCTTTTTGAAGATTTACTTTACAATCGATTTGCATCTATAACCTATGCCATTTGTTTGAGATATGTAGCTGATGTTGATGATGCAAAAGATGTTTTTCAAGAAGCTTTTGTAAAGGTTTATACACAACTAAAAAACTATAAAAATGAAGGTTCGTTTGATGGTTGGGTAAAAAGAATATTTGTGAATTCGGCTTTAGACTATTGTAGAAAAAACAGAAAAATAAGTTTTACTAGTGTTACTGAAAACGAACAATACATTGATGAGACTTTTGAAGAACAAGATGTTGATGTACCTAAAGAAATACTATTAAACCTAATAAGAAATTTACCTGATGGCTATAGGGTTGTTTTTAACATGTATGCCATTGAAAAGTATAGCCATAAGCAAATAGCCGAAACACTAAATATTGAAGAAGGAACCAGCAAAAGTCAACTATTTAAAGCAAGAAAAATACTACAAACCCAAGTGAAACAACTGTTGCAAAAACAAGAAAAGTAAAATGGAATTATCATTTATCCAAAATAGTAAAACACAATCAAAAATGATTATTCCATCGTCCATAAAAGAAAATTAAAAAGATGAAAGAGACAGAAAAAATAGACGATATTTTTAGTAATGCCATGGATAATTTTGGTGTAGAACCACCGAATAATTTACAAGATGCAATTGCTGAAAAACGCGGCAATATTGACCCAGAAGAAGGCAATAACAACAAGAATTATTTTATAATAATAATTACTGCAATGGCAATTTTGTTTGCCGCTTTGTTCTTTTTAAGTAACGAACAACAAAAATTGGCAGATGCAAAAGAGAAGTTTAAAACTAAAAATGAATCATCAAAAAATACAAATGCATCTAACAATCGTCAACAATTAATCAAGTCAAATGAATCTAATAATGAAACTTCTAATCATGAAAATACAACTAACAATACCGAATCAATAAGCAAAACAAATGATAAAAAAAATAGCACAAATCATTCTGAGGCTAATTTAGATGAATATGTAAAACCTGCACTTAATCAAGAAACAAAAAAAGAAAACATAACATCTCGTAATAAAGTTAGAAAACATAAAATTGAATCAATACATATTAATATGAATAGGGATTGTATACTTCAAGAACCTATACAATCTGACAATGAAAATACAGAAGTTGAATCTGGCACTAAAATCAACAATATTATTAAACAAGTATTAGAAAATAGAAACATAGAGAACCTAAAAGTTAATGAGAATAAATCCGAAAATAAAACTATTGTAAAAACAGATTCAATGCAAGTTGATACTTTGATAAATAGATTAGTTAACATCGTTTCTGCAGTCGATTCAACTAGTAATTCTATTGTTAGCGAAATAGTTACAAAAAAGGATACTTTAAAAAAAATATTAAATAAATCAATTCGTTTTATTGAGCCGCAATTTGGGATTTCATTTGGACAGAATAAGTTTAGTAAGAATAATGTCATATCAAAAAACCAGTTAATAGATTCTATTAAAATAACACAACCAATTTACAACTTTGGTATTAATCTAGGCTTTAAAAAGAACAAATTTACTATTAAGGCAGGACTTGCGATAATGCAATGGAAGGAGCAATTAGGTTACAGCTACACTAGTCAACAATATGTTTCCGCAATTGGGGATTCAATAATCATTAATGGCACAGATACAATCATTAAACGCAATATTCCAATAGAAGTATTAACAACCACGTATAAATCAAATGGGAATAAAAATACTAATTCATTTATTCAAATTCCGGTGTATGTTGGGTACAATTTTAATTATAATAAGTTTGATTTTGAATTAGGTATTGGTGTTTTATATAGCCGACTAATAGCGTCAAAAGGAAATTTTAAAGACTATAGAAATAACAAATTGGTAAATTATTCAAATAAAAGTCAATCTCCCTTTAGTAGTAATCATATAGTTTCGGTTGTAAGTTTTGGTGCAGCTTACAACATTAATGATAGGCTTAAATTAATTGTTTATTTACCTATTAATATAGGCATAAATAATATTTACAAAAATGATTATACTGTTGTGAGGCGATTAAATACAATGGGCACGCAAATAGGTGTTAGATTTAATATAAGTAAAAGGAATGAATAATTAGATAAAGTTATTTAATCAAGTTCAATTTACTTCTTTCTCCTTTAATGCTTTTTATTTTTGTTTGTATTGAACCTACAATTATTGGAGTTTCTACAAGTAATGGGATTTTATTTTTATCGTCTGTAACCCAAACAATCATTTCATCGCCTTCTTTAAATATAGTTCCTGCAATTAATTTTGGAGAGAATTTAATACAATTAAAAGTTCCTAAACTTGTTTTTAATGTTGCCTTTCCAAGGTATCTAATGTACTGCTTGTTATATGTTTTAGCGTCTAAGAAAATTGAAATTGGAATAAGTTCATTTGGTTTGCAATTATTATAGTCAATGGTTCTTGCATAATATATCATTGACATTACATCGTATGTGCAGTCATTAATATGCACTGTATCTTTAACTAGGCTTGTTTTACTATTTTTAAAGAAGGTATAGGCAAGATTCTTATTATGATTAAAATAGTTCAAGTTATAAGTTGTATTGCCACCTTCCCTTGTATCTCTCAAATATTTTAATGGCTTAAAACTTATCGTATCAACTAAACTTTCAAACTTATCTCTTACCTTAAATATCCAATCATAACTTTTAAATGATTGGCCATTTCCAGTAAATTTATAGCAATCTTGATTTTGAAATTTAGTAACTTCAGTTTTAAAAGTAACATCGCCAGCAGCTACCCATATTGGGCCAAGATGATAGTAAACTTCGTAATAAAGTTCTTCATTATTTTTAAAGGAGGTATTGCTTGTTTTACAATTAAATTTTTGACCAAAAATTTGAATTTGAGATGATAAAAATATGATAAGGGCAAGTTGCTTCATTAATTATTTATGTAACAAATTTAGGCAAGAATTGATTTGATAAATAAAAAAAAATCCCTCCGAGCTTCGGAAGGATTTTTTACAGTTGTAATAACTGATTACTTTTTAGCAGGAGCTTTTTTAGCTGGAGCCGCTTTTTTAGCTGGAGCCGCTTTTTTAGCTGGAGCTGCTTTCTTAGCAGGAGCTGCTTTTTTTGCAGGTGCTGCTTTTTTAGCTGGAGCCGCTTTTTTAGCTGGAGCCGCTTTTTTAGCTGGAGCTGCTTTCTTAGCAGGAGCTGCTTTTTTTGCAGGAGCCGCTTTTTTAGCTGGTGCTGCTTTTTTTGCAGGTGCTGCTTTTTTAGCAGGAGCTGCCTTTTTTGCTGGTGCCGCTGCTTTTTTCGCAGGAGCTGCTTTTTTTGCTGGTGCCGCTGCTTTTTTCGCAGGAGCTGCTTTTTTTACTGTTGCCATGATAAATTAATTTAAGTTATCCATTAATTGATTAGTTGATACAAAGAAAATTATAAACTCATTATATGCAATTTTCTTTACCTATAATTTATTAACAGAATATTGTTAGTTATTAACTATTTTCGAAGGTGCAGAATGAGTTCGGCAATTAAATATTTAAAAGTATAATATTTATGATGCTCTAAAACTATATATAAATCAATGCATACAGAGCTTTTTGATTTTAATAATCGGCTAATTATTTTTTAAAATTATGTTGTATGCACGATAACAACATCATCAAAAAAAAAGTAAAATAATTTTTCTCTGATCATTAAATTATGTGTCTTAACTAATGAAATTAGTTCTCCTGATGATTTTAATTTGAAATTTTCAATGAAAATATTCTCTCGAAAATCAAGATGAAGTGAATTATATTTTTTAAAAATAGATTCTTTACTGCACCAAATAATATATTGTAATAATAGCTTATCGTCATTATTTTTATTTATAAATTCCAATTCACTACTATTCATGAAACGACTGCTAATGCTATGTATTCGTGGACTTATTACTTCGCAATCTATGCCTACAGGATGTAAATAATTAGACATTGCTACCGACATTTTTTTACAATGAGATATTGAAATATTTGTTTTCGAATTTAATAATTGAGGCGCTGATTTTTCTTTTTTCTCATCAATAATAAAAACAGGATTTATTTTTTTTAAAGCAATTCTGCTTGATAAATATTCATTATGTTGTTGTTCAAATTTGTAATGGTTTAGTCTTAATTCTAAATTCATTTCCTTGGCAATAGATAATAATTCAGTATTACTTTCATTTAATATCCATAGCGATACCATGCTCTTAGCGTTAGTTTCATATTGTTTGAATAGTGCCATAATTTTATACTTTCGTTAAAAAAATATTATTCACAAATCAAATCATAATATAAATTATAATGAAGAAATTATTTTTAGTAGCATCAATTTTTATGATGCCAATTATTTCAAATTGTCAAAACAACTTAACTATCGAAAGCTTAATTGGATTAAAACGAATTTCAAAACCAGTTTCAAGTGCTGATGCAAGTAAAATTGTTTTTGATGTAAATGAAGTTTCAATTCAGGAAAACAAAGGCACAAAGGATTTATATTTGATGTCTACGAATGGTTCATCAGTAGTGCGTTTAACCGATACCAAATTTTCAGAATTTGCTGCAAGGTTCAATAAAGATGCTTCTCAGATTTATTTTTTGAGTAC
>JBEIDK010000093.1:0-12619 GCA_040383485.1 Flavobacteriales bacterium | reverse complement strand
TTACTGGTGGTGGTAGCACCACCAATAGATTAGCAGCCACCTTTGCAGAGCCTTTTGCAGGTAATACTCAAGGCAGTGGTGGTGCATTGCAAATAGGTGCGCAACCAGGTACTAACTTTGCAGCAGCGTTTGTAGCATCAAGCGATGGTAGTTTTGGCACTGTTACAAATCCTACAGCTTCTGGTTACACCTATCAATGGGTAGAGTGCACAGGTACATCTGGCCCTTACACGCCAGTTGTTGGTGCTACTTCACAAACCTTTTATCCAGTTAGCAATAATTTTTATGCTGTTGTAGTTTCACAAGGTGGATTATCTGTTACTTCAAATTGCGCATATATTGGCACTGTAAGCATAAATAAAACGAGTGCAATTAATTCTAGTTTTTCTGTTTCTCCAAATCCAACCACACAAAACATTATCATAACAAGTAATGAAACATTACAAAATGCTACAGTTAAATTGTTTGATGTAAGTGGTGCTTTGGTTGGTACTGAAATTAATTTAACTAACAAACAACTCACCTTAGATATTGCTGATTTAGCAGCAGGTATTTATTTTGTTGAGTTTACCAACAATGCAAAAACCGAAAGGGTAAAGGTTATTAAGCAGTAGTTTATCATATTAAAAATAATTGCGGCAATTGCCGCAATTATTTTTAAGACAATTTTTAAATTTTATTTATAATTTTAAAGAAAAATAATAATCGAATTATATTTGTTTAAAAAATAAAACATGAAAGGAATAACTTACATTACAGATAAAAAACAACGCGTACAATCAGTAGTATTAGACTATAAATTGTTTAAAAATGCTGGCGAAGAATTAGAAGATATTTTTGATGTGCTTGTTGCCGAAGCCCGCAAAAATGAGAAGAATGTGCCATTTGATAATGTTATTGAAAACTTGAAACGCAAAGGTAAATTATAATGTTTGAAATAGTTTTTAAACGTGTTGCCGAAAAAGAGTTAGAGGCTTTACCCAACCTTGTAATTGTAAAAATTATTAAAGCAATAAAATTGCTTGAGGCAAACCCGCAACCAAAAGGATGTAAAAAACTCAAAGGGAAAATAGAAGATTTATATAGAATACGAATTGGCGACTATAGAGTAATTTACAGCATCGAAAATAAAATTGAAATAATTGAAATTAGGAGAGTTGGACACAGAAAGGATGTTTATAAATAAAAAACTTTTTGTCAAATGTTGGCGTCCCCGTCAACCTTTATTCAAAACTGCAATGGTTTCAAACACTTTACCTAATCACTCTTAAATTACAAATATTCAACCACGAAGCTATATTTAAATCAAAATAGAAACGCATTCGAACAATTTAAATGTGTTTTTATATTTTAGGGCACTTTTAATAATACACTTTGTTCAAAAATATATTACTTCTTCTATTTATTTCAATAAATGCTTATGCATCAAGAATTGATTCGTTAGAATTAGTATTGAAAAAAAATATTGGAACAAAAGAACGTGTAAAAGCTCTTTCTGCATTATGTTATGTCTATGTAAATGTAAATCCAGAAAAGGCTGTAATTGTTGGTAAAAAAGCTATTTCATTAGCAATTGTAAATCAAGATAGTTTACAAATTGCACAAGCAGCATTAAATATTTCTCAAGCATATACATTGCTAAATAATTATACTGATGCCCTTTCTAATTTATTCATGGCTCTTAAAATTTATGAAAATAAAAAGAGAACACTCAGCATTGCCGACGCACTTAATAATATAGGTATTTGTTATCAATATGGTTTATCAGAATACAATGAAGCGCTCACTTATTATAATAAAGCAAAGCTTATTTATAGGAAACTAAAAAAGGAACAACAAGAAGCTAGTTGCTTACAAAACATGGCAAGTTGTCTTGAAAATTTGGGGAATACAATCGATGCCGAAAGTAATTACCTAAGGGCACAAGAAATATTCTCGAAAAAAGACCAGTTATATTATGCTATTTGCACTGAAAATATCGGCTTGTTGCAACTAAAAAAAGATAGTATAAAACAAGCCAAACAAAATTTTGAAACTGCATATAAAATTTTTACAAAACTTAACGATGCTCAAGGCTTAGCAAACTATCCACTAAATATGGGTGCTATATTTCAAAGAAATGGAAATTATATTGAAGCCGAAAAAAACTACCTAAAAGGCATTGAAATGTGGACTGATTTAGGAAGTGCTGCGCAAGCTCTGACAGCTTACGAGGGTTTATCTGAAATATATTCCAAACAAAAAAAGTTTGAAATGGCATTAAAGTATCATACACTTTTCAAAAACATTAACGATAGCAGCATTAATGAGCAACGAAGTAAACAATATAGGTTTATTGAATCATATAACAAAGCTCAAAATGCAATTCAAGTAAAACAACTTAACAAGGAAAAAGAACAACAGAATGAAATTATTCGCCAACAACGCAATACCCAAATAGCATTTGGTATTGGTTTTTTATTGATGATAGGTTTAGCTGGAGTTATCTACAGAAGCTACAAAGAGAAACAAAAATCAAATAAAGAATTAGAAGCAAAAAATAGTTTAGTTGAACAAAAAAACAAAGACATAGAGCACCAAAAACACGAAATAACACAGAGCATTCAATACGCACTAAATATTCAACAATCTATATTGCCTGACAAAGAACTTATTTTAGAGGCTTTACCACAAAGTTTTATTTTATACAAACCAAAAGATATTGTTAGCGGCGACTTTTACGCATTTCACAAAGTCCTCCCTTTAGGGGAGGATTTAGGTGGAGCTTTAATTATTGCCTCAGTTGATTGCACTGGCCATGGTGTGCCTGGTGCATTAATGAGTATGTTGGGTAGTAATATTTTGCATCAGATTATAAATGAAAAAAATATAACAACACCAGGCGATATACTATTTCATCTAAACTTAGGTGTAGCAGAATCGCTGAAACAAAATAAAAATGCAGGTAACGATGGAATGGATATTGCACTTTGTAAATTCTCCTCCCCTCTGGGGGCAGCTGGTGGGGCGCTATCTTACTCGGGTGCAAACCGTCCGTTATATTTAGTACGAAATGGTGAACTGACTGAAACCAAAGCAACGAAAACCGCTATTGGGGGTCAACAAAAAGATGAAGAAAGAATTTATGTCAATCATGAATTTCAACTACAAAAAAACGACACTATTTATTTAACCACAGATGGGTACGCAGACCAGTTTGGCGGCGAAAATGGAAAGAAACTAACTACTAAAAAATTCAAAGAAATGTTGGTTTCAATTCAACATCAATCAATGCCAGAACAAGAAAAATATTTATCTAATTTCATAGAAAATTGGCGTGGCAATAATGAACAGGTTGATGATATATGTGTAATCGGTATTAGAATATAATTGTTTGTTTTTTAGTTATAAAATTATAACACAAATGTCAGGTATTGTAAAATGGTTATGAATGTTGGTTTAGTTTTAGGATAAATTTTAATTAAATAAATTTTATTCATACTATTCAATGTTTAAGTTAAAATTACGATTTGTCCTGAGTTTTTATTTTTCGTCGTCCAAACAGTCTTTACTTTTTTCAAGGATTGAAATTATTTTGGCTACCTGAATTTGATAATATATTAATTATCGATATGTGTAAAAAGCAAAATATACTTCCATATTAAGAAATAAAGCAGGAGTAAATAATTACAAATTAAAATTCCTTACTTTTTCTAAATTGCGCACAAATTCAATTTTTTATGAAGTATTCTTTTCTGTTTATTTTACTGATATCATTTATTGTTTCTAATGCTCAATTTAATCCATTAAACGCTCCTAATACTTATCAGGCTAAGGATAATCCTTACTATTGGAAAAACAGACCAAACCTAGTTAATAATGGATATTGGCAACAAGATGTGTATTATAAAATAGACGCTGATGTTGATGAGACCACTGATGTAATTACTGGTGCAGAAGAATTAGTGTACACAAATAATTCTCCTCACGAATTAACGTTTGTCTATTTTCATTTATATCAAAATGCATTTCAGCCTAATGCTTACCTCGATGAATTGCAGAAAGCCAATAAACAGAAAACCAAATATGGTAAATATGAAAGTAAGAAGTTAGGTACTGAAATTCTTGAATTGAAGGTTGATAATTCAGATTGTAAAACGGAACTTGATAATACCATACTAAAGGTTTTTTTGAATAAGCCTTTGAAATCCGGGGAACAGTTAATATTCAACATAAAATTCAAAACCTATTTCGACAATGGAGGAACAACGCGCCGCCGCATGAAGGAGTTTTTTGTGTGGGGCAATAAACATTATGATGGTGTGCATTGGTACCCAAGAATAAGTGTGTACGATAAAAAATTTGGATGGACAACCGACCAACATTTAGGAAAAGAATTTTACGGCGATTTTGGAGCATTTGATGTGAGCTTGACCTTTAACAAAAGCTTTGTGGTTGAGGCAACTGGGCATCTGACAAATAAGGAAGAGGTATTGCCAGATAGTTTAAGAAGAAGATTAGACATAAGTAATTTCAAGGATAAGCCTTGGTTAACAAAACCATCTGTAATAACACCATATGTTAAAGGTGAAAAGAAAACATGGAAATACCATGCAGAGAATGTACATGATTTTGCTTTTACTGCCGACCCAACCTATAGAATTGGAGAAACCATTTTACACGTAGAGGGAGTTTATCCTCATGACATTAATATTATTTCTCTTGCGCAAGAAAGTCATGCAGGATTTTGGCAAAATGCAGCCGATTATACAAAGAAGGTGATGACAGTTTACAGTAATGAATTTGGAGCTTATGCCTATAACAAAATGGTAGTAGCCGATGCGCAAGACGGAATGGAATATCCAATGCTTACATTAGATGGCGGAAGAGAGCCTGATTATAGAGGATTGATAGCACATGAGGTTGGGCATAATTGGTTTTTTGGTATGGTTGGTAATAATGAAACATATAGGGCTTGTTTGGATGAAGGCTTTACACAATTCCTTACCGCCTGGAGCTTAGAGAAAATTGACGGCGATACTCTTGTTGAAGAATCGCATAAAAATTGGTATCGCAAACGTTTTAAAAAGCCAACCAACGTTCGCCAAACACGTGTTTACAACCCATACTTACAATCTGCATTGGCCGGTTCAGAGACAACCTTAAATACACATTCTGATAATTTTAATGGTGCTTTGGGTCATGAAGGTGGATACCGACAAGTGTATTATAAAACTGCAACCATGCTGTATAATTTGCAGTATGTGTTGGGCGATAGCTTGTTTTTGGCTGCAATGCAAAACTATTTTAATGAGTATAAAATAGCACATCCGTACATTGAAGACTTCAGAAATAGTATTGTCAATTTCACGCATGTAGATTTAAATTGGTTTTTTGACCAATGGTTCGAAACGGATAAGGTAATTGATTATGAAATTGAGAAAGTAAAACGCATCAATAAAAATGGTGATTATGAAATAACTCTTGAACGTGAGGGCAGAATGCAAATGCCTATTGACTTAACAATAACAACAAACAAAGACTCTATTTTTAATATTCATATTCCGAATGACTGGTTTGTAAAAAAGACAGATGCAAAAGTGTTACCTAAGTGGTTTGGATGGGATAATTTAAATGAAAATTACACTTTTAAGTTAAATTCAAAAAATAGAATTAAGCAGGTTCAAATAGACCCAAGTGGCAGATTAGCTGATATTGACCGTACAAATAATTATTACCATAACAAAGTAATTTGGAGTTTCGACCATAGGTTGAATAACCCTAATGATTGGGAACATAAAACTATTTTCTGGAGGCCTGATGTTTGGTATAATCAATTTGAAGGGCTTAAATTTGGATTACACCTCAATGGTTCATACGTAAACCAAATTGATAATTTTGAATTTACTACATGGGTAAATAGGTTTACATTTAATACAAGAAGATTTGATTTAGATTCATCAAATACAAAGCTTGTAAATAACCTAAAATTCGCAAATAGATTTTCCTACAACTTCACGTATCAAACACCTTTAAATAATATAATGCCCAAGTTAAGTACAACCATGCAAGTTCGTTTTCTGGATGGCGTTGAATTATATAAATGGATGTTTGAACGCAAAATAGAAAATCAGAAATATACCATTCAATTATTTGCAAAGTCAATTCGATTTTATGAATTATCATTTGCTAACCAACCTAAGTATTTGCAAAGCGAAAAATGGAATAACTACATAGGTTTAAATATTATTAATAAGTATAGTTATAGTTTTGGTACTGGTCAAATAACTATAGCCGCCCGCAGCACTTCTTTTTTAAGCGATTATAGTTATCAAGCTTTATCACTAACCAGCATAAACAAAAACAGATTAGGGAAATTTGATTTAAGTACTAGATTTTTTGCACAGTTAGGAAAAGGAAATTTTGCTGGTGAATCATCATTGTATGCAGCGGGAGCAAATACCGAAGAAATGCTAGAAAACAAATACGTTAGAAGTGCAGCATTTTATCCAAGCAGTTGGAACAATATTGGTGATGTAACAAATCACTTTCAATTTGGCGGAGGGCTAAATCTCCGTGGTTATAATGGTTATTTATTACCTGTTACCGATTCAAAAGGAAATCAAATTTTCCTGACCAACAGTAATTCTGGTGCTTCTGTAAATGCTGAGTTAGGTTTTGATAGATTTTTTAAAGTAAGAATAAGACGTTTGTCTAATTGGCTAAAGATGAATACCTATGCTTTTGCAGATGCAGGAGTTTTGCTACCAAATAATGGTGTTTTTAATGATACCAAACTTAATCCACTGAGGTTTGATGCAGGACTTGGGGCAACACTAACCATTAAAAAATGGTGGGTTTTAGAGAAAACAACACCTTTAACACTACGTTTCGATATGCCATTATTCTTGAATACACCTCCTTATGCAGAAGGTCAATACTTAAAATTTAGATGGTTGATAAGTGTTGAAAGAGCATTTTAAATGGAATAAAAGTTTCATATTTAATTTTTATGGCAAAAAAAAAGAAATCAAGCTCAAACGATAACAAAACGAAAAAATCAAGTAATGGGTTTTTTAAAAAGGTTATTTCTTCATTCTTATTAATTATTTTAATTGGGTTGTTTGCTTCAATTTATATTGCATACAACAATATTTATAAGCATAATTTAATTGTTAAAGATGGCGGTAAACTATACTTCTATATCAAAACTGGTTCTAATTTTAATGATGTTTTGAAAAGTTTAAAGCAAGAAAAAATAATTAGAAATGAAATGATTTTTGAATGGTTGGCAAAACAAAAAAACTATACCAATAAGGTAAAACCTGGCCGTTATGCTTTTAAAGAAGGGATGAGTAATAATGATATTATTAATTTATTGAGAAGTGGCGAACAAGCTCCAGTTGAACTTACCTTTAATAACATAAGAACTAAGAATGAACTAGTGAGGAAAATTTGTTCTCAGTTAGAAGCTGATTCAACCGAACTATTTGAAATTATTACAAATGATAATGTTCTTGATTCATTAGGATTTGATAGTGAAAACATACTTACCATGTTTATTCCAAATACATATAGCTTAAATTGGAACACAACTTCACGCGCCTTTATGAAAGAAATGAATAAGGTGCATAAAAAATTTTGGAATATTGATAGAAGAAAAAAAGCGCAAAATCATCATATAACGCCAATTGAGGTTTCCATTATTGCGTCAATAGTTGACAAGGAAAGTAACAATAAATCGGAGCGTCCTATCATTGCATCGGTATACCTAAATAGGCTTAAAAAGGGAATGCTTTTGCAGGCTGACCCAACAGTGATTTATGCTCTTGGAGACTTTAGCATAAATCGTGTACTCTCTAAACATCTAGAATTTGATAACCCTTATAATACATATAAATATTCGGGCTTGCCTCCAGGACCAATTTGTGTTGCTAGTATAAACTCAATAGATGCTGTGCTTAACTCACCTAAAACCAACTACATTTATTTTTGTGCAAAAGAAGATTTTAGTGGCAGTCATAATTTTGCTTCAAACTTGAATGATCACAATAGAAATGCGTCAAAATTTCAAAAGGCTTTAAATAAACGCAAGATTTTCAGCTAGAAAAGTCACATAACTTATACTTAAACAGACAAAAAAATATGATAAAAAAAATAATTACCTATAATGTAAATGGGTTAAGGGCTGCAATGAATAAAGATTTTGCTTCTTGGCTAAAAGAACAAGCTGCAGATGTAATTTGCTTGCAAGAAATAAAAGCAAATGAAGACCAAATTGACTTGTCCGTTTTCACCGATATAGGATATAATTGTTATTGGTTTTCGGCACAAAAAAAAGGATATAGCGGAGTGGCTATCTTTTCAAAACAAACCCCTAAGCATGTTGAATATGGTTGTGGAAATGAATTATATGATTATGAAGGAAGAGTAATTAGAATTGATTTTGACGGCCATTCAATCATGAGTGTTTATCATCCAAGTGGCACCACTGGCGATGAAAGACAAGCTTTTAAAATGGCTTGGTTGGCTTTCTTTCAGAATTATTTGCTGGAGCTTAGAGCTAAAATACCTAACCTTATTTTATGTGGCGACTATAATATTTGTAACAAAGCCATTGACATTCATAACCCTAAATCAAATAAGGACTCCAGTGGTTTTTTACCAGAAGAAAGAGAGTGGTTCGATAAGTTTTTAGAATCTGGTTTCATTGATACCTTTAGATATGTTTGTAAAGAGCCTCATCATTATACTTGGTGGAGTTATAGAGCAAATGCCCGTGAGAAAAATTTGGGTTGGCGCATTGATTATAACATTGTTTCTAACTCGCTAGAGAGTAATATAAATACGGCGTATATATTGGCAAATGCTAAGCACAGCGACCATTGTCCTTGTGTGTTAGAAATTGAAGTGTAGTAATTTGCCCAAATAAAAAAAGCCGTAACATATGTTACGGCTTGTATTATATAAGCAAGAAATAATTCTAATTATTAGTCTTCTTTGCGTTTAAGTTTTTCAACGTAAACAGCTTTAATCATTTGTTCGCGCAAAATAACAGACGGTTTTGTAAACTTTGTGCGTGCACGAAGTTGCTTTACTAAGCCTGTTTTTTCAATTTTTTTCTTGAATTTTTTTAGCGCTTTTTCAATTGATTCGCCATCTTTAACCGGTACAATTATCATCTTTTATTTAAATTATTGTGTTTAAAACTTATTTTAGGGACGCAAAAGTATTAATTATTTCATTTAAACCAAATTTCATTCAAAGATTGGTAAGTTTATTTTAAATCTTATTTGCATAAGCTGTAACGATACTATTATTTAGCCGAAAAAATAATAATATGGCAAAGTCAAATAAAAAAACCGAAAAAAAATCACCCAGTATCTTAAATAAGAAATCTCATGATTTCCTAGAAGCATATATTAACAACGCTTCTCCAACAGGCTTTGAAGCGGAAGGGCAAAAGCTGTGGCTAGACTATATGAAACCTTATGTGGATGAGCATTTTGTAGATACATACGGAACTGCAGTAGCAGTTATTAATCCAACAGCAGCATACAAGGTGGTTATTGAGGCTCATGCCGATGAAATTTCGTGGTTTGTAAATTATATTACCAGCGATGGTTTTATTTATTTGAAACGAAATGGGGGAGTAGACCACCAGATAGCACCATCGAAACGAGTAAATATCCACACAAAAAAAGGGATAGTAAAAGCAGTTTTCGGTTGGCCAGCCATACACACGCGCGAACCAGGTAAAGAGGAAGCACCTACCTTGAAAAATATTTTTCTGGATTGCGGTTGCACTACAAAAGAAGAAGTTGAAAAATTAGGTGTTCATGTAGGTTGTGTAGTAACTTACCCTGATGAGTTTATGGTATTAAATGACCGTTATTATGTTGGTAGGGCTTTAGATAATAGAATAGGCGGGTTTATGATTGCAGAGGTAGCTCGTTTAATCAAAGAGAATAAAACTAAATTACCTTTCGGTTTATACATCACCAACTCAGTGCAAGAAGAAGTTGGACTGCGTGGTGCTGAAATGATTGCTCAGCGCATTAAACCAAATGTAGCTATTTGTACAGATGTTTGTCACGACTCACAAACACCTATGCTAAGCAAAATTGTAAATGGCGACTTAGCATGTGGCAAGGGACCAGTTGTTACTTATGGTCCAGCGGTTCAAAACAATTTGTTGAATCAAATTATTGATGCTGCCGAAAAAAATAAAATACCATTTCAACGTGCTGCGGTTTCTCGTGCCACTGGAACAGATACCGATGCATTTGCATATTCATCGGGTGGTATTGCTTCGGCTTTAATTTCTTTGCCATTAAGATATATGCATACTACTGTTGAAATGGTAGAAAAAACAGATGTTGAGAATGTAATAAAGCTTATTTATGAAACTTTAAAAACCATAAAATCAGGTCAAGATTTTAGGTATATTAAATAGTTAAGGTAAATAATAGTTAACAAGAAAAAAATTATTCATTATTTAAATTAAAGCCTACAAGAGATTGTGGGCTTTTCTCATTCAAAATTTGTGTTTCAATTATTAAAATGGTTTGCAGTTAATTATTTTCATAAAAGTTATTAAAAGTACCTTGCTTTACTAGGTGGCATATATATTAAACTTTAATTTGTGAATCATTGATTTTGCTATAAATTCGCAAACCACATTTTATAATTATTATGAGTAAAATTCTAGATATTAAAGCAAGACAAATTCTTGATTCTCGAGGAAATCCAACCATAGAAGTAGATGTATTAACATCAAATAATGTAATGGGCAGAGCTGCAGTGCCTTCTGGTGCTAGCACTGGTAAGCATGAAGCGGTTGAGTTGCGTGATGGAGACAAGAATGTTTATCTAGGCAAAGGAGTATTAAATGCAGTAAATAATGTAAATACTATTATCAAAAGTGCATTGATTGGAAGTTCAATATACGACCAAAATGCCATTGATAAAACGATGATTAAATTAGATGGTACCGAAAATAAGGCAAAGCTTGGCGCTAATGCAATTTTAGGTGTATCGTTAGCCGTATCTAAAGCGGCAGCTGTTGAAAGTGGATTAAGTTTATTTAGATATGTTGGAGGCGCTAATGCAAACACACTGCCAGTACCTATGATGAATATTTTAAATGGTGGTTCTCATGCCGATAATAGCATAGATTTTCAAGAGTTCATGATTATGCCTCTTGGAGCAAGCACTTTTAGTGAGGCCCTTAGAATGGGTACAGAAGTATTTCATCATTTAAAAAATGTACTGAAAGCCAAGGGATATAGCACTAATGTTGGTGACGAAGGTGGTTTTGCTCCTAATATCAAATCGAATGTAGAGGCGGTTGAAATAGTATTGACTGCAATTGAAAAAGCTGGATACAAACCAGGTATAGATATTTATATTGCAATGGACGCAGCAGCTTCCGAGTTTTATAATGCTGAAGAAAAAGTATATCACTTCAAGAAATCGTCAGGTGAAAAATTAACCTCATCACAAATGGTTGATTATTGGGCTGATTGGAGTAAAAAATATCCTATTGTATCAATTGAAGATGGTTTGGATGAAGATGACTGGGATGGATGGAAGTTGCTAACAGAAAAAATTGGTAATAAAATACAACTAGTTGGTGATGATTTATTTGTGACCAACGTAAAAAGGTTAAAAGAAGGTATAGATAAGAACATTGCGAACTCTATTCTTGTTAAAGTAAACCAGATTGGTAGCTTAAGTGAAACCATTGATGCTGTGCAAATGGCTAATAATGCAGGTTACACAGCGGTAATGAGTCACCGCAGCGGTGAAACAGAAGACAATACCATTGCTGACTTAGCTGTGGCACTTAACACAGGCCAAATAAAAACAGGTAGTGCAAGCCGCAGCGATAGGATTAGTAAATACAACCAGCTGTTGAGGATTGAAGAGGAGCTAGGACATACAGCTAAGTTTTTAGGGAAGAAAATCTTGAAATAAGAGCCTCCTCTAACTCCTTCAAAGAGGGTGACGAAGAAGTATCAAATTGCTTTAAACTATTCACTATCTACTTTACACTATACACTAATAACTAGATAAAATGTCAATAATAAAATTACCGCTACACTACGAAGGCTCATTAGGAGAGAAGACTATCTATACACTATTCGATAGTGGCGCTACTTTTAGCTGTATCTCTGAAGATGCGGTAGAAGGTCTAGAAACACTAGTTAAAATGCGTCATCCATTGCAAGTTGCGACAGCATCAATTGGTAATTTTTTGCATATTGAATATAGAGTGGCAATAGATTTCTATTACAACGATATTCGCCTAAGCGATGAGTTTATGGTAGTGCCAGGTTTGAGTGAAGATGCAATATTAGGTGTCAACACATTTCAGAAATGGCGCATAAAACTTGATTTTGAGAACGATACAGTAATCATTGACCCGAAGGTAGCAAAAGCAATGTTGAAATAATTTTAAGTAGATAGTAATTAGTTTTTAGTATTGAAAATATAAATAAAAAAAATCAAAATTCATAATTCAAAATTCATAATTCAAAATTCATAATTCAAAATTCATAATTCATAATTCATAATTCATAATTCATAATTCAAAAATCAAAATTCATAATTCATAATTCAAAATTCATAATTCATA
>JBEIDK010000092.1:0-12682 GCA_040383485.1 Flavobacteriales bacterium | reverse complement strand
ATAGCAACAATACTATGGCATGTAATAAATCTATATTTATCTTGTTGCATCAAATTTAATGCTTCAGCAAGTTCATAAATGGTATATTTTTTATCGTCGGGTAACCTTTTTTTATTTGAAGTGATTATAGTAACAAACCATCTAAAATAATCATTCAGTTCATGGTCAACCTCATGACCAACGGCTTTGTAAAAAATAACATTACCGCCGCCATACAACTTCTTATGAATTGGGTTTTGAAAGTTATTTATTCTAAATATTCTTGTACCTTCTATTTCAATATCCATTTCACCATTATCATCAGTATTTATTATTTTTTTTATTTTAACCTCACAGCCAAAATCAGCAAATTTTTGATTAAAAATAAATGGAATTCCAAAATTCAATTCTGCTATTCTACATTCATTAATAAGCTGTTTATAACGAGGTTCAAAAATATGAAGTTGTGCAATTTCGCCAGGCAAAACTACTATACCAAGAGGGAAATATGGAATTAGCTCAGATTTCATTTTTATTTTATCAAATGAAAGCTAAATTATAACCAATGCAAAATCCAAAAACGATAATTGTGAATTATATTTAAAATCAACATTGACATTTCAAACTTTGTTTGGTTAAGTGTGTTTCGTTTATAAATTTGCCGAACAAATAGTAAATAATTTAATCTCTCAAATAATGAAAGTAACTGTAGTAGGCGCTGGAAATGTTGGCGCAACATGTGCCGACGTAATTGCACACAAAGAATTATGCAATGAAGTTGTATTGCTTGATATCAAAGAAAATTTTGCTGAAGGAAAAGCTTTGGATATGTGGCAAACAGCTCCGATAAATATGTATGACACACGATTAAAAGGTTCAACGAATGATTACTCAAAAACTGCAAATTCTGATGTAGTTGTAATCACTTCAGGTTTACCTCGTAAGCCAGGGATGAGTCGTGATGACCTTATTTCTACCAATGCAGGTATTGTAAAAACAGTAACAGATAATATCATAAAACACTCACCAAATGCCATTATAATAATTGTATCTAACCCATTAGATGTAATGACTTATTGCGCATACTTAACTGCAAAAATTGATTCGAAAAGAGTGTTTGGCATGGCTGGGATATTAGATACTGCGCGTTACAAAGCATTTTTAGCTGAAGAGTTAAATGTTTCTCCAAAAGATATTCAAGCTGTATTAATGGGCGGACATGGCGACACAATGGTTCCACTTCCTCGTTACACAACTGTTGGTGGTATACCTGTTACTGAATTAATTGCTGCTGATAAATTACATGCAATAATTGAAAGAACTAAAAAAGGTGGTGGTGAAATAGTAAATTTATTAGGCACTTCTGCTTGGTATGCTCCGGGTGCAGCTGCTGCTCAAATGGTTGAAGCCATTGTTCGTGACCAAAAAAGAGTATTCCCTGTTTGTGCTTGGTTAGATGGCGAGTACAACCTAAAAAATATTTATATGGGTGTTCCAGTTATTTTAGGAAAGAATGGAATTGAGAAAATTATTGAGTTAAAATTAAATGAAGAAGAAACTAAATTGATGAATGAATCAGTTGTAGCTATTAAGGAAGTAATGAATGTATTAGACACCATGAATTCTGCTACTGCATAACCATTAAGTCATATTAAAATAAAAAAGCTGTCGAAAATTTCGACAGCTTTTTTTGTACTTATTTGAGCATAAACAATATGATTTATTTCTCCTCCTCCTTCAAACCCATCTTCTCAGCAAAATAATCACAAAAATCTTTCATATCGCCTACTATTTTATCTTCGTTGGTAGCACGTTCAAAAGTATTTGCCATCGAAATTAATGTTTGATGAAAGAATTGCTTCATATCATCTACCAACATGTCTTTTGTCCATAAATCTATTTTCAAGGTTGTGTTTTCATTAGCATCCCACACAGAAAGCATTATTGCTTTGATTGGATTCACTCCTTCAACTCCACTATCTGTAGCTTGCCACTCCATTTTTTCTGGCAAATTATAATCGTCAGTTGTTACATTTATTTTAATTTCTGATTTTTTCATTATTGTATTTATTTATGTGGTTTATATTTACTTTTATTTAAAATTGTTTGAGCACTTTTTAACTGTAATAGTTTTTGAAGAGTCATGTTTTTATTATTATTCATGAATGACTCAATAATTTTATATCCAAGCCAATTTGTAGCTCTTGCTGGCGATTCTCTTGGCATTCCTGGTGTAAAAGGCCCATCAGCAATATATCTATTATACTCAGTAGGATTGGTATTGTACAACAATTTTTTGTCCAATAGAAAACTCCAAATTTCAAATTCACTGTCATTAACCCAGCCTAATTGTTTTGATGTAAAACCAAATAGGATGGTGTCATTTTTTTCAGGCATACATTGTTTTAGAACATAATATGATTTTCCTTCTTGAATAATGGCTCCAAGTAATGTATTGTCAACACTATCAGCCTCAAATTCTGTTCTAATCCATTGCAACATTGCAGTAGAGGCAACATAATCAGGAGTTAGCTTCCTCTTTTGGTATTCAGGAAAATCTAACAAAGAATAATAATTTCTGGTTGAGCCTAAAAAGTAATCCAACCCAATTGCTAAAATGCTGTCGGTGGGGGCAATGGCGCAGTTAAACCCTGAAACAAATGTAAATATGCTTGGTACTTTTTTGGATGGGAAATAATAATTATAGTATTTGAAAGACTCGTTTAAGTCTTCTTCCAAAGGAATTATAGTTGAATAAACTGAGTCTGTGCAATTATAAATTTGTTGGATGTATTTATCTGATAAAAAATCTTGCAATCGTTCATTATATCCATTACTGGTAGATTTTCCAATTCTAATGATTCCGGTGTTAAACAAATCAAAGAATCCAAAATAATGTTTATTGAAATTAATAATATTATTATTATCAATAGTTCCCTTTAACTTCAATAATTCTGTTTCAAACCTTACAAATCTTAATTTCTTTGTAGATTTTTCAACAGCCTTAACGGCTTCTTTATTAGGCAATTCTCGACAACTAAAAGTACAAAAAATGAGTAAGTAATAGATAAAAATAAGTCTGCAATATTTTTTAATCATTCGTGTTTATAAATTTATATTTTTGCAAATATCATTTTAAAAACAAATTTTAAAATAATCATTTTAATAAATAAATATTTCAAATTTTAAAAGGCTTATTTAATAACCTTAATACATACATAAATGAAGAAAATATTACTATTAGCTTTTGCCTTAGTATTTGTGTACAAATTATCAAATGCACAAGAGTCGGCTTTAAAAAATTTTAGATTTGGACTTAAAATGGTACCGGTATTTACTTGGATTAAGCCAGATGATATAAAACAATTTAAGAATACAGGACTGCAGGTTAAATTTAATTATGGCTTAATAACTGAGTTTAAATTAACAAAAACGGCAGTATTTTGTACTGGTTTCGATTTTAATACCTATGGTGGTAAAATTGAATACCAAAATAATACTACAAAATATGAAATAGCAGACCTTTCTAAAACAGATAGCGCAGTTGCATTCTATATAAAATCAAGAACTTATAATATGAAAACGTATGAGTTGCCACTAACCCTTAAATTGCGTACTCCTGAAATTGGAAACATAACTTATTTTGGACAATTTGGTGTTAATGTTGGTATAAGAGGAAAGGTAAAATCGGAAGATGAAGGGAAATATATTTCTACAATTACAAAAAACGTAAATGGAGTTCAAGTAGTTACAAATGTAGAAGAATCTAACATAACAAGGCCTGATAACATTATTACAAAAGATATGAATGTAATACGCTTAGGATTAAATGTTGGTATTGGCGCTGAATATAATTTAGCAGGAAGCACCTCATTAATAGTAAGTATAAACTACTTCAATGCTTTTTTAAACACATTAAAAAATACCTCAAAAGAATTACAATCATTAAATACAAAGACCAACAAATATGAATTTATTAAACAGAATGTAAAGTCAAATGGGTTAGCAGTAAATGTTGGCTTTATGTTTTAGTAATAATTTTATCACACTCAATTTCAATAAAACTTTTCTTTATATTTTTTTTTTCATGAATAAGCCAAAAGGAAAATTAATTTCCGTGGGGGGGGCAGAAGATAAAGGCACATCAGCAGAACCTGGTTTTAAACAAAAGGAGGCGCTAAATTTTTTTGAATTTGGAATTCTCAAAAGAATTATCAAAGAAATGAAAGGTGTAGATTCAGTTATTGAAGTAATTACTACTGCTTCAAGTATTCCGGAAGAGGTTGGTCAAAATTACCTTGACGCATTCGATAAATTAGGATGTCACAATGTGCAAGTAATGCATATAAAAAAACGTGAAGAAGTAGACTCTCCCGAATATCTCGATAGATTGAGAAGGTGTGATGGTGTGATGTTTTCTGGTGGAAACCAAATGCGTTTAAGTATGATTTTTGGAGGTACTGAGTTTTTAAGCATTACCCATGACAGATATTTGCATGAAGATTTTGTGATTGCTGGTACTAGCGCAGGAGCAATGGCAATGAGTAATACTATGATTTATCAAGGTAGTAGCAGCAAGGCATTGTTAAAAGGCGAAGTTAAAATGACAACTGGCCTAGGGTTTATGCATAATGTAATTATTGATTCTCATTTTGTAACTCGTGGACGCTTTGGTCGATTAGCAGAAGCAGTTGCTGCAAATCCTAGTTGTATTGGAATAGGGCTTGGCGAAGATACTGGTGTGCTTGTTACAGAAGGTAATAATATGGAAGCTATTGGAAGCGGATTAATAATTATTTTTGATGGACATCATATTAAGCATTCAAATATTGCCGATGTTGAAGAAGGTGCGCCACTTTCAATAGAAAACTTAATAATACATGTAATGGCAAAAGGGAATCATTATTCTGTTTCTAAACGCAAGTTTTTCTCAACAGAACATGAAGTAAATGCTCAAATTGTCTAACTTAATTTATCGGTTCTACATTACATTTAGTTATTCCGATTTGAAAAAAATATCAAAAGAAAAGAGACTAAAAAAACTAATTTCACAATCCTCATATTATAAGAATGATTTCAGCTGGCAATAAGGTAAAGCATGAGAATTATGGTTTAGGAACCGTAATGAAAGTTGATGAGTTTATATATACCATTGATTTTGGTTCAAGAGGAACCATAGATGTTTCGGCACGAAATAAAGATATGCTTAAAGTAATAGAAAGTGCTCCCGAAACCTTGGATAAGGAAGTGAATATGGGCGACGTAGAAGAAGTATTAACAAGAATTTTAGACAAATACAATGGTATTCAAGAAATTGTACCATTGGGCGATAAATGGTTAGGTGGTACAATGATATTAAAGCCAGGTAATGAGAGTTTAAAACAAAAAGAAATTCCTATAGAAACTTTTTTTCATAAAATAGTAATGCTACGTGATAGACTTCGAGTGCTTGAACAGAATATTAATAGCAATACTAAGCTTTCTGATGAAGAGAAAATTAATATGCAGCAGTATATAACTAGGGTATATGGTTCACTCACTACTTTTAATGTGTTTTTCAAAAACCCGGATGACAATTTTATAGGCGCTTCATCAAAAGAATAATTACTAAATACTAAATATACTTTGGATCATCATAAAAAACGTATAACGTTTGCAACTGCTACCTCAGTAGTTATTGCCAATATGATTGGAACAGGCGTATTTACAAGTTTAGGTTTTCAATTATTCGGTATTAAAAGCTTATTTTCTATTCTGCTGCTTTGGCTATTAGGTGGTATTATTTCTTTATGTGGTGCATTGAGTTATGGTGAACTAGGGGCCGCCTTTCCTAGAAGTGGTGGCGAGTATAATTATTTATCAAAATTATATCACCCTTTTATAGGTTTTTTGTCGGGATGGGTTAGTGCAACTGTTGGATTTGCTGCGCCAGTAGCACTTTCTGCTATGCTACTCGGTGGTTACTTTACAAAGGTTTTTCCTTATTTTGACGCAAAGTTAATTGCAAGTTCTGTTGTTATTTTATTAACTATTATTCATGCTACAAGCATAAAACATGGTAGTAGGTTTCAAAATATTTTCACTGCTTTAAAAGTTATTTTAATAATTGTAATAGTTATCGCAGGCCTTACAGTATCTAATCATCAAAACGTATCCATACAATTTAATTCTAGCACATTAAATGAAATTATTAGTCCTTCTTTTGCAATTTCACTATTCTTTGTAAGCTATAGTTATAGTGGGTGGAATGCCGCAGCATACATAGCAGGTGAGATAAAGGAACCACAAAAAAACCTACCACGCGCATTATTTGTAGGAACTTTAGTTGTAACAATATTATATGTTTTGCTGAACTATGTGTTTATGATTAATGCCCCTATCTCCGAAATGATAGGACAACCAGAAGTAGCATACTTTCCAGCACAACATATATTTGGACTTTCTGGAGCAAATGTTATTTCAATGGTTATTTCAATTCTGCTTGTTTCCTCTGTAAGTTCTATGGTTCTGGCTGGCCCTAGAGTTATCCATGTTATTGGCGAAGACATTAAAATGCTTCAATTTTTTGGTAAGTTAAACAAAGAACATATTCCAGTTATTGCTATTGTTACTCAATGTATTATTACATTAATTTTTATTGCAACAAGCACTTTTGAGCAGGTAATTACCTATTTAGGTTTTACATTAAACCTGTTTACCTTTTTTACTGTACTAGGTATTTTTATTTTAAGAAGAAGGAATATTTCTAAAACTGAAACTATTAATTTTTATAAAGCTTGGGGTTATCCTTTTACAAGTATTTTATTTTTAGTATTTGGCTTATGGCTTATGGTTTATGGCATTATTTATAAACCTTCCGAATCACTGCTAGGACTAGCTACCTTGCTTATTGGGGCTATTATATATTTAATAAATTTGCAAATTCATAAGAACAATAATTTAAACCTCCATGTTGAGCCCTAACAATAAAAGTTATAAAATAGTAACCTTAGTAGTATCATTTATAATAATTACTTCTTGTAATAATGTTGAAGATAAAAATATTTCAAAAGCGCAAGACAGTTTAGTAAATGAAGAACCAGAATTACTGAACACTCCATCAACTTCTGGCCCTAATGAATTTAATAACTTAGCTTTATTTATTTCTGGCGTTCATCAAGACAGTGACAATGGTTATAAAAGTTTAGAAGGTTCTAATTATTGGAAAAATTTCTCGAAAAACTTAACAACAAAATTTAAAAGTTTAGACAGTACGCGTTATAAAAATATGAGGCAATGGCGTAATAATGAATTGAAGGAGATTAATGCTTCAACCGACAAATTATTTTATCCATTTAGTGGTCCAGATTTTTTAAATGCATATACATTTTTCCCAAATGCTAAGGAATATACCATGCTTGCACTTGAACCTCCTGGCAAGCTTCCAACAATTAGTGAATTAAATTTAGATACCGCTAATAATTATTTTGCATCAATTGAGAATGGATTAAAAGCCATTTTAAGTTTTAGTTTTTTTAGAACAGTTGCAATGGAAAAAGACTTTGCCTCGAAAGAATTGAATGGGGCCATACATTTAGTGACTTTATTTGTTATAAAAACTGGTAATAAAATTCTTGATGTAAAGCCAGCAACTATAAATAAAAACGGTGAGATTATTTTTACTGATTTAAATGACTGTGCTATAAAAGGTTTCCGAATTAGCTTTGAAGATGTGAAAACACATGAAACTAAAATTATTAATTATTTTAGTTTAGATGTTAGTGATGAAGGACTTTTAAACAATTTTTGTTTTAAAGCATTTGTAGGAAAAATGACTACGGTTACCACGTATTTAAAATCAGCTTCATACTTGCTGCACAATGCAAACTTTTCATTTATGAGGAATACTATTCTTGCAAAAAGTGATAACATATTGCAAGATGATAGTGGACTGCCAATTTCCTTTGTTAAGGATAGCACTTGGAATAGAAAATTTTATGGAACCTATGATAAACCTATAAACTTATTTCGTAATAAATTTCAACCCAATTTATTTAAGATTTATAATGATAGCCTAGCTAAAACAGGCATACCTAAGTTGGATTTTGGTATTGGTTATGATTACAAAAAAAATGAAAGTAATTTGATGCTTTTTAGAAAAAAAAATTAAACTATTAAATGTAAATCAATTTACATACATGATAACTAGCCTGCAAAATGCAACAGTAAAAGAGGTGATTAAACTTACCAAATCGGCTGAGAGAAAACGCCAAAATCTATGTGTTGTAGAAGGTAACAGAGAAGTCTCAATTGCACAACAATTCAACTACGAAATAGTAGACATATTTATTTGTAAAGATATTTTTATTGAAAGACCTGAGTATAAAATTACGTTTGAAGGAAATTTTCAAGTATTTGAAGTAAGTAAAGAGGTTTATGCTAAGATGAGTTATAGAAGCGATTCTGAAGGAATTTTAGCTGTTATAAGAACAACTCAAAATGCTATAAATAATTTTAGTCCCTCAAAAAATGCATTAGTACTTGTACTTGAGGCTATTGAAAAGCCAGGAAATATTGGTGCTATGCTCAGAACAGCAGATGCAGCAGGAGTGGATGCTGTAATTATTTGTGACCAATCAACCGATGTGTATAACCCTAATGTGATACGTTCAAGTTTAGGTTGTGTGTTTGCAGTGCCAATATTTATTGGTACTTCTATAGATTGTATTTCTTTTTTAGAAAATAATAGTTTCGAAATATTGATTGCTTCATTGCAAACAAATAATAATTTTTACTTGCAAAATTTAGAAACTAGTACAGCCATTGTTTTTGGTTCTGAAGCTAATGGTTTGAGTAGTGAATGGTATGAAAAATCCATAGCAGTAAAATTACCAATGAATGGAAAAATTGATAGCTTAAATGTTTCCGCAAGCTGCGCAGCAATGCTTTTTGAAGCTGTAAGACAAAGGCAGAAGTTATTTTGATTTAAAGGTCTAAAATCCAAATTGTAAATAAATCATAATTAATATAAAAAGCTTCATTCAAAAGTTATTGTTTTGTTACTATTGCAGTACAATCAATAATAATGTATTTTGCTAATTCATCGGTATTGTGGGCATTGCTTGCATTATCAATTCCTATAATAATTCATCTTTTTAACTTTAGACGTTTCAAGAAAGTTTACTTTTCAAATGTTGCATTATTACGCGAAATAAAAATTGACACGCAGTCAACTAATCGTTTAAAACACTTATTAGTATTAGCTTGTAGACTTCTTGCTTTATTGTTTTTAATTGCAGCTTTTGCTCAGCCATTTTTATCTAGCACAGCTAGTAACAAAAAATTAGGGAGCAGTGCAGTTAGTATTTTTGTTGACAATTCATATAGCATGAATGCAGAAAACAAGAACGGTGCTTTGCTTGAAAATGCTAAGAAAGCAGCCAGAGAAATAGCACGTGCATATAAGCCGTCTGATAAATTTCAGTTACTCACAAATGATTTTGAAGGAAGACATCAAAGATTGTTTTCTCGTGAAGAGTTTCTTGAAATGCTCGACAATGTTCAAATTACTCCAATTTCTAAAAGTTTTTATCAAATCAATTCTCGACAAGCGGATGTGCTTAACTCTTCAAGTCAAAACTCCAGAAAAGCCTATGTGGTCTCTGATTTTCAAAAAACTATGTACAACCTAAAAAACATTAAAGTTGATACAACATTCTCAACTATTTTTGTTCCTTTTAGCGCAAATGAAATTTCCAATATTTATATTGATTCTGCATGGTTTGATGTCCCAAATCATCAGATAAATCAAACCGAAATTTTAAACGTTAGAATAAAGAGTTCAGGTTCAGAAGGACAAAAATTCGATAATATACCAGTTAAGTTGTTTGTTAATAATGAGCAAAAAGCATTAGCAAGTTTTAGTATTGAAACACCATCAAGTGTAACTATTCAACTAAATTATACCAACAAATTAAGTGGTATAAAACAATGTAGAATAGAACTTCAAGACCATCCAATTACCTTCGATGATAATTTTTATATTACCTACAATGTTAATGAATCCATAAATATAAATTGCATTAATGGCAATTCTGAAAATAATTATTTAAACCTATTATTTAAGAACGACGAATATTGCAAGCTAGTAAATAGCGCTTCAAATTCAATTGACTATTCTTCATTGGGTAATACAAATTTTCTTATTTTAAATGAGTTAAAATCAATTTCAAGTGGACTTTCTCAAGAGGTTGAAAAATATTTGATGAATGGAGGTTCAGTTTTAGTAATTCCCTCTAATAACATTGAGTTAGATAGCTACAACAATTTTTTTAAAAATATTTATACTGTAGGGTTTTCTAATTGGGATACTGCTAAAACTAAAGTTGAACGTATAAACATACAACATGTTTTGTATAACGATATTTTTGAGAAAGAGAAGCTCAAACAAAACAACATAGACTTGCCAATAGTATTTGGGCACTATAACTCTTCGGCACAATCAAGATTAAAAGCAGAACCTTTATTACAATTACAAAACGGTAATAATTTTCTGTATTCATCAAAAGTAGGGAAAGGAAAAATATATGTTTCAACAGCTCCGTTTAATTCTGAGTACTCAAATTTTGTGAAACATGCATTATTTGTACCTAGTGTTTATAAAATGGCCATCACAAGCGTTTTGCAAAATGAGTTATACTATTGTATTGGTGAGAATGAAGTAGTGAAAGTAAATTCTAAACTAGGCGTAAAAGAGGAGCTATTTCATATTGTTAATATAGCCAGAAAAGTTGATTTTATTCCTTCGTCAAAAATTGTAGAAGGGCAAACTAATTTGATGCTTTATAACCAAATAAAAGAAGCTAATAACTATGAAATAAAATCCGAGAATGAGGTTTTAGGAACATTAGCATTTAACTATAATAGTAACGAAAGCAACTTAAGTTGTTACGATTTTGATAATTTAGAAAATGAGATTAGCAAGAATGATTTAAGTAGTATTTCAGTTATTAATAACAAAGGAAAATCTCTTACACAAACGGTAAAAGAAGAGAATACTGGCAAGGCATTATGGAAAATTTGCCTATGGCTTTCTTTATTGTTTATATTGCTTGAAGTATTACTTTTAAGTTCATTTATCAAGAATTTTTTTAATAAAAATGCCAAAGTTGTATAAGTCTCAAATAATAATTGTGATGCTGAAGGTTTTGTTTTAGGCTTTATAAATTTCAAATGAAAGAAAATAATATTTTTGACTTGGTTTGCTTAGTAACCTAATATTTCAACCTTACAATTTGAATTGAGAAATAATAAAAATTTGTTTTCCTTGTTCATTATAGATTCACAACTGTGATTTGCCATACTTTCGTTTCCAAACGAATAATTATTTCTACAATTTCAATACAACACATTGCAAATTTTTTTAAGGTATGCAATCATCATGTTTCAACCGTTTTTATATTGTGAATTATCAATCCATAATTTGCAATTTTTTTATTTAATTCTGTTTAACATGTCAGATAAGATGATTCTTACGCGGTTATAAATTGACTTTTAGCTTGGCTTCTGTAAAATTGTAACAGAATATGTAATGGACATACGCCAAACAATAAGCTACGATGAATAAGTAATAGGAATTTTGTTTTGAACATTATAAACGCATAGCTCAAGCATCTTTTGCGTTATGCTTATCAGAATGGGTTACACTATGCTAAAAGACGACTAGTTGGGGTATCTCTAATGTCCTGCTTGCTTTGCCATTTCCCACTCCTTAAATTGATTAGGGAATTTAGGATTGAGCAAAGCTAATTGGTTGCTTATACTTTGTGCCATCACAATATCTCCCGCATTATAATAGGCCTCTCCTAAAGTGTCCATAAAATCAAAATCTCCGATTTGATATAAATTTAAAATTTGAGCCCAATGAATAGCTTTCAAAAAATCTTTTTCCTTTATTAAGTTGTAAACTAATGAATTTATTACTTGTGCAGGTATTTTTTTTGTAATTAAAGAATGTAAAATACTGTCCTTATTTAATTGTAAAAAACTCAGTTCATACTTTTTATAGCTATTTACAATTTCACTCATTGGAGTTCCACGTTGTTTAAATTCCTCAAAATAAGATTTATTAAACACAGGTAATTTGTAATTTTTTTTATCTTTATCCAACTCAGCAGTAAGTTTGAATAAATATTCCACATCCAAATTTCTTGATTTAATTGCTTTTTCTAAATCAGTAACCCTATCATTATATATGAATTCTGGTCTTTGCTTAAAATCAACTTCATTCATTGCACACATACAAGAGGCGTGAATGCACTTATTGCTGGGCATATAAAAAAATAAATAGTCCTTTGTTGGTTTATTAGAATAAGTTGCATCAAGAAATAGAACTGATATTGGAAAGTTCGTATTATTAAGGATTGTTGTATCTCTTGATACTTGCATCACTTGTTTTTGTAATGTTTTAATATCTGCGTTGCCAAATAACCCATTTTTAATACTATACTCCCAATTTGTTTTAGCTGCAACAAGTGTTGCTCCTTGATTAAAAAATGGTGTTATGCCAGACAAACTGTGTGAATGCCAATGTGAACTCAAAACATATTTTATCGGCTTATTATTGTACTCTTTTTTGAGATAGGTTAAAAACTTTTCGGCTTTGGGGATGTCCTCTACCAGATTAGTGCTTCTACCTCCACCTTCGTCAATCATTGGCAATTCT
>JBEIDK010000091.1:0-12701 GCA_040383485.1 Flavobacteriales bacterium | reverse complement strand
GAGAACAAATATTTGAATGAATTATATAATCTTTGGGATTTGGCATAATTCTTTATGAATCTTAAAGAAAATATAAAGAAATATTATCCCTACTTTGTTGATATTTGGCAGTATATCATCATCATTATTATGATCCTCGCAAGTATATTTATTCTTTAATGTTACCTATAAAAGAGGATATCTCAAAAGCCAGTTTTGTTCGTCATTGTAGCGTATGCTGCACCGCGAAGGAGCAACAACTCCAATATAGACAATCGTTGTTAATCTAAAATTCAATAATTTTAGGGGTTGTTGAGATGCTGAAATAAATTCAGCATGACAGAACTGGATTTTGCAGCAGCCTCTTCTTATTACTACTTTTTCTTTATTTGTTTTTGTTGCGATTGTATTGCTTGTTGTTGCTTTTGCATTTGCTCCAACTTCTCGGCGAATCTTGATTTTTTTACGGGTTTTGTTTTTTGTTCTTGAATTTGAGCATGAAGTTTAGTTTCATTTACAGTGAACTTCATTAAATACTGAATGGTAAATGTAAGCATATTAGCTACGAAGTAATAGTAACTTAAACCAGAAGCAAAGCTATTTAATGAAACACAGAAAACCAATGGCATTAGGTACATAATCCATTTCATTTGCTCCATTTGCGGATTACTTCCAAACTGACTACTATTCATTCTAGTATAAATTATTGTACTTGCAGTCATCAATATAGTAAATAAACTTACATGATTACCGTATATAGGTATAGTAAATGGTAAAGTAGCAATACTGTCGTAAGCAGATAAATCATCAGCCCATAAAAAACCTTGTTGCCTTAACTCAAATGCTGCAGGAAAAAACCTAAACATTGCTAATAATATAGGCAGCTGCAGCAACATAGGAACACAACCCCCTAACGGATTGACACCCGCTTTTTTATACAAGCTCATTGTTTCTTGTTGCTTTTTTAATGGGTCAGCGTCAGCAAACTTTGCGTTTATCTCATCCATTTCTGGTTTCAGCAACTTCATTTTTGCAGAAGATAAATATGCTTTAAATGTAAGTGGAGATAAGAGAAGTTTAATAGTTAACGTCATCAATAAAATAACAATACCCATATTTAATCCCCAACCGCTAAATAATTTAAATAGGTTTACAACTAAGTATTTATTTACCCATCCAATAATACCCCAACCCAAATTTATAGACTTTTCAATTCCTAAATTGTATGATGCAAGCGTTTTAAAATGATTTGGACCAAAATAAAATTGCATTGGGTAGCTCACTGCATTGGCATGACTGTATGGTAAAGCCAATTTCGCTGATAATGATTTTGTGTATTTACTGCTATCGGATAATTTTAATGATTCAATATCGGCTGACTTTTCGAAGCCCGAATTATTAATTAAAATAGCAGAAAAAAACTGTTGTTTAAATGATACCCACTTTAATTTTTCTAGCAACACCTCTTGCTCATCACTTGTTTCGCTTAAATTGTCAACTTCTTCTTTTGAATCTTCGTAAAATATAGAAGTTACGTTAGCTTCATTTGCTTTGTTTTTTTCTTGACTTAAAGTTTTTTGAGCCCATTTAATATTAAGGGTGCCTTGTGTTGGTGCAATAATATTTTGTAAGCCAACAACATTTACATTAAAACCTAAAAGGTAATCATTAGGCTTCAATGAATATTCAAAATCTAAATATTGATTTGTTGCAACGTCGAGGCGCATGTTCAATTTAGATCCTAACAATGAAGGTTTAAAATATAAAGAGTCGGTTGCAATATTTCTATTTTCAGCAATGAAATTTAAACCAAAGCTTGATGAATCCTTGTCAATTAATAAAACTGGTTTCTTATCAAATGTTTTATATTTCTTAAGTTCGCAATAAACAATTCTGCCTCCTTTGTTGGCTACACCCAATTTCATAACCTCATTTTCAAGGTATGTAATTTTATTTTCGCCAGATGCTGCCAAATAAAAACTTCCTAAATTGGCTTTAGCCATTTCAGCTTTAGCGCTATCGGTTACTTGCAATGCTGTTGCCTTAATGTTATTTTGAACCTTAGCAGCAAGCAACTCCTTTTGTTTTGTTTCAACATTTAAGAGTGAATCACGTTCACGATTCATTGCTTTAATTTCTTCGTCAGAAGGTGAATTATAAATTGTAAAACCTATTAAAATAAGGCCAATAAGAGATAAGCCTATAATTGAATTTTTGTCCATCGTATATTTTGAGGGCGCAAAGATATCAAAGGTTTTAAATGTTAAGATTTTGAGATGTGAATAAATGAAAAAAGTAGAAATAAAATGAATCCATTACTTTTTAATAAACCTATCGGTTTTCTTATCATATCCATACGGACAATGTCTGCATCCACTTTTACAACAGTATCCTCTTTTTAAATGATACTTTTCTGTAAATACAATATAACCCTCAGGCGTATAATAAAACTCGTCTGGTTCTAATTCTTTTTTATTGGGAAACATCTATTAGCGCGTTAAAACAACATAATCGTTTAAAACAGTTTTTAAAAACGTAACATAATCTTTTGGTAATGAATTAATTTTAAATTTTTTATTTATTCTAATTACAATTTCCATCAATGCTTTTTCATGTGCCTCATTACCATTAATTTTATAGCGGTCAAGTGCCGTTTTTAATAATAACATTTGTTCTTCCGAAAACTCCTTTGCTAGAGGGTAGGTAACTTTATAATTATCAAAACTTTTTATGTTAGAAATGTTTTCTGCTTTTGATTTAATTTCATTTCTAAATTTTACAACTGTAGTTTGGGCTAAAAAATCACCAACGCGTTGACCTTTATTACTAGCATTTATTGCTATAATAGCCACTGAACCTGCACTTAAATGAATATCAAGCAATCTAAAAATCCATCGCATCAAATAATCATTAATTGTACAAGGCTTGCCGTTTAATTTTATAACTCTTAGCCCTAATGCCATTTTACCAATGGTACGCCCGTTGTTCAATGCTTCGAAATATAATGAATAAAGCATAAAAATCGGAGCAATTGCTAATAAATAAGTGGTTTTATTTTCATCATTTGCAAAAGCGATAAATATGTAACTAGCTATTAATCCATATGCTATTAAAAGAATAAATAAGTCTATAAAAAAAGCACCTACACGCTCAATTAGTGTTGGTAATTCAAATTGCAAATCAACATTTAATTGGGTAAAAGTTTCTATCTTTTGCATACAATATTATTTTATACATTTACAAATCAAGGATATTTTAAAATGCGTGAAACAGAATTTATTGAGCAAAATAAACATAAATGGATTGAATTTGAAGAATTATATAAAAACGGAAATGAAGACCCTGAAAAACTAAGTAATTTATTTGTACAAATTACAGATGACCTTGCTTACGCACGCACGCATTACCCAAATAGAGCAGTAAGGGTTTATCTGAATAATTTGGCTCAAAATGTATTATTTAACATACAAACTAAGCGCGAAAAAAAAAAGAAATTTCATTATAAAATTTTATTTAGAAGAATTGCCTTTAATTGTTTATCAATATCGAAAACAACTCATTTTTACCTTCATTTTTTTCACAATTTGTTTTTTGATTGGTGCAGTTACATCTTACTATAATAAAGATTTTGCAACCGAAATTTTAGGTGCAAATTACATTGCTGAAACAGAGGCTAACATTGCTAAAGGCGACCCTATGGCAATTTATAAAAGTCAAAGTCAATTGCCTATGTTTTTGCGTATTACTCAAAATAACATTCAGGTTTCTATGCTTACTTTTATAAGTGGGCTATTGCTTGGATTAGGTTCAATTTACTTTTTGTTTACAAATGGAATAATGCTTGGCGCATTTCAGTTTTATTTCTTTCAAAAAGGATTACTAATTTCTTCTTTACTTTCAATTTGGTTGCATGGTACATTAGAAATTTCGTCTATTATTTTAGCTGGTGGTGCTGGTATTGTTATGGGTCAAGGAATTTTATTTCCGGGCACTTTATCAAGAATGCAATCACTAATTATAAGTTCTAGGCAAGGGCTCAAGCTATTAATGGGCATTATACCACTTATAGTTATTGCAGGAATTATAGAAAGTTTTTTAACACGTTACACATTTGCACCTTCTGTTCTAAAGGCAAGTTTAATATTTGTTTCATTACTATTTATAGTGCTTTATTTTATTTTTTATCCAATAATAAAAAACAGATTTGCTATAAATATTTCAATTGATGACTATAAATTGAATCCAACTGAAAATAGCAATTTTAATACGCATGAAATTTATAAATCAAATGAAATATTAAAGTTTGTATTTTATTTTATTAAGGAAAATGCCTTTAAGATTATTTCAAAAATTACAATAGTATCAGGTCTTATAGCATTAGTAGTATTTTATTACTTTAGAACAAGTTTATTTAACCGAATAAACCCTAGTGGATACCAAATATTAACGGAACTATTTGATTATGAAAACAACTCCTCTCTCTTTATTATTAATACTATTTTATTTACAAGTGTTTTTTTAATTGTTAGTTATATTTTAAATAATGGTAAAAAAATATTAAAGCCATCGGAACCTGGTTTGCTACTAATTGCTATTAACTCTCTTTTAATGTCAATTATATTAAATCTTATTTTTGTAGTCCCTACTTTATTCACGGTAATTATTTTTATATTATTACTACCAGGGATATTTATTGCTTTTTCTATTTCATTAATAAAACAGAATCTATTTATACTAAATATCTCAGAAGGAATAAGTTTATTTTATTTTTCATTTATAAAAAACATTGGGGTATATGTATTATCAAGTTTTTTAATCATTGCGTTCTTTTTGCTTTGCACAACAACATTATCTCAAATATATTTAGAGTTACTTTATAGTAATATACCTTTCACTGCGGACAGAAGAGAAGACTTTTACATAATAACTCAATGTTTGCTTGTAATGATAAATATTGGAATTTCAATTACAATTTTACTGGTAAGTTATTCCATAACCTATTATTCAATTATTGAATTGAAAACTGCAAAATCATTAACAGAAAGGATTAAAAATTTATTTTGAATTTTACAGAAAAAGATACATTGTAAAATATCAAGTTATTATTAAGAATTTAATTACTTCTGACCATCAATTCATCAGCAAAAAGCTTTAACATATTTTTCTTTTCAACAATTAAACTAGTTTTATCAAGCGCAACTATAGCCTTTTCGAAATAGTATAGCATTATTTTTTCAGCCTCCTCACGAATTTTCAAGTCATTGTAAATTTCTTTAACTGCATTAATCTTGGCACTTAAATCACTTCCCTTGTAGTTAAGCCATTTATCAATTTCTATTTTTTGCAAATCATTAGCAAGTTCTTTTGATTTTAATAATAAATATGTCTTTTTATTACAAGCAATGTCACCACCAACCATTTTACCGAAATTTTCCATATTGCCATACACATCTAAAATATCATCTTGAAGTTGAAATGCGATACCAATATTTAGTCCAAAATCGTAAATGTAGTTCGAATCTAGCTTATTTGCATTTGCAATGATACTGCCCATTTTTAATGCAGCCGCAAGCAAAACTGCGGTTTTAAGTTCAATCATTTTAAGATAATCATCAATTCTAACGTTATCGCTAGTTTCAAAATTCATATCCAATTGCTGCCCTTCGCAAACTTCAATAGCCGTTTTACTAAATAGCTCAAGAAGTTCAATAACTCTTTCGTGCTTTGTTTGCAATATTAATTGATATGATTTTACAAACATAGTGTCACCACTTAAAATTGCAATGCTATTGCTCCACTTTTCATGAACCGTTGGCATGTTTCTTCTTAAAGGGGCATTATCCATAATATCATCATGCAAAAGAGTAAAGTTATGAAACACTTCAATGCCTAATGCTGATGGTAATGCAACATTAATGTCTCCTCCAAAAACCTCACAAGCTTGCATCAACAAAAATGGACGCAATCTTTTTCCACCTAGTGACAAAGAGTAGTTAATAGGCTCATACAACTCTTTTGGATTGCCATTATTTGATTGTATAAATTTTTCTATACCTTCTTTTAATATTTGCTTGATGTGTTGCATAAAAATAAAATAGAGCTTTTTGTAAACTTATGTCTTTAACTACTTTATAGAATTAAAATATTCATTCACCTTATTCTTATAATAAGGAGTTAGTGCAGGAGAAACTGTTTTTAATAATTCTGCTTCACGCTGTTTCAATAGCTTGTACTCTAGGAAATTATTAGGGTTTGAATATTGTTGTGTAACGGCTTCGTTACTTTTTCTTTTTTCTTCTTGGTCACGCTCTTGGTCGGCTTTTTCTGCTTCAAGCAACCTAGTCATTATTTCCGACTGACGCTTCAAGGTTTCTTGAGTAATATTTCTATTTACAATATCATTTTCAGTTTTCTCCATTTCTTGAGCAATCTTTTGCAATTGTCCATTTCCTTGTTTGCCATCTTTGTTAAGTGCATCGCCCATTTTTTGTAACTCACGTCGCAATGCTTCCTGCTGAGCAGCAACCTTAGCTAATTCTTTACTATTTCCAAACATAGCTCCAGCGCCAGTTTCTCCTGGTTTTTGACCTGGTTTCTCTCCAGGTTTTTCACCTGGTTTTTTTCCACCTTTGTTATTGGCTTGCTTCTCAGCATCCAATTGCTTTTTTAATTTCTCTATTTGTTCATTAATTTTTTCTTGCATTTTTTTCATTTGAGATGCACTCGGCTTTGGCTTACCTTTCCCACTCCCAGTTCCACCTGGCTTGCTGCACTTGCCGCTACCAGGCTTACTTTGTGCTTGTTGCTGTTGCATTTGGTCAAGGGTTTCACTTAACATGAGTGCTAAGTTATTTTCACTTGTCATTACAAATTGCATTCTACTTGCCGCTTCAGGAGTTTGCCTTTCAGCTAATGCAGCTATTGTTCTCTCCATGTTTGCGTTTATAATTCCAATTTCCTTATTAATAAAAGGTGATACTTTGGGCTGACGTTTGCTTAATGCTAATAAGCTATCTTCAATCATCTTAGCATCATCTTTTAATTTTTTCTGGTCTTGCGTTAGTTTTACGTATTGAGGATTATATGCATCTGTTTTGTTTATTTTTTGAATAAGTGCTTCTTGGTCAAAGCTGATATGAATTAAATTTTCGAGAATATCGCGCAAAGCTTGAATATCTTCTTCTTCTTGTTCATTCTCTGCTCCATCCATTGCCGCTTGCATCTTATCCTTCATCTCCTTCATTTTCTTGGCGGCACTTTTCTGACTTTTACTAGCTTTGTTTTTCTGATTTTGTTCAAGCTGTTGCTCAGAATCTTTCATTTCTTTATCAATTTCTTCCTCTTTCTTTTCTTGTTCCTTATCAAACATTTCTTTTTCATCGGTGCTCAAATCTTTGGCATCCTTTTCCAATTCTTTTAAATCTTTTTTTATTTCATCAAACTTTTTTTCATTCTCAAGTTGTTCATTTTTTAAGTCCTCTTTTTTACTTTCCTTCTCATTACTCTTATCTGCTAGTTTATCTTCCTTTTCGGCAAGTTTTTCTAGCTTATCCAAGGTGTTATTCATTTTTTGTTCAAACTCCATTTGTTTGAATATCTCCATGGTTCTATCTAACTCTTTCTCTAAATCTTTATTGTCAAACTTCATTTGCTCTAAAGCTTGTTGCACTTTATCCTTGTCCAGTTGTTGCAATAATTTCTCCAGCTCCTTCATTTTCTCTTTCATTTCAGGCGGTACAATGCTTTCAAACATATCTTGCAATTGTCTTTGCTTTTCTAGTAGAGCTTCATCGGGTTTATTAAATTCATTTTGTTCATTATTCTGTTTTTGATTCTCATTTTTAATTTCTTCTACCTTCTTTGCTAAATCTTGTTGCTTTTTGGTTAGCTCATTTAATCGTTTAATTTCTTCATAAGTCAATACTTTTTTATCCAGTAACTTTTTATTCAAATCGGCTAATTCCTTACTAATGTCTTTTGCTTTTTTTATAGCTTGTTGCATGTCTTGTTTAGTTTCAGCATTAGCTTTGTCAGCCTTATTTGCTAGTTCTTCTAAACTCAGTGTTTTATAAATTTGTTTTTGACTTTTTGCACTTTTCGCACCGTGTACACCATCATTATCCCAAACCTCGAAATAATATTCTATTTCATCGCCAGATTGTATGCTTAATAAATTTAAATCCCACACATAAAAAAACTTATTAGATGTTGATTGCTTATTAAATGCTATTGGTGTAAATTTAGGTTTTGATGTTCCGCTATCGGCAGCGTTTATTTTTTTGTAATAAAAAACTAACTTACTAAATCCATAGTCATCTTTAATATCACCTTTAAAGTAATGAAGTTTCATAGAAAATGAATCTATTTTTTCTTCAATATTAATAGTTGGATATTGGTCAGGAATTACAGTTATGCTATAAGGTAAAGTGTCACTATTTTTAAAGTATTTATTTGATGTTTTAATGGAATAACTTCTATTTCTTAAAAGAGGCAATTTATATTGAAATTTATCGGCAGATTGTTTTAAAATATTTAATGAAGAATCGCCAAATGAAAATGAGAGTGCATCAGTATTTCTGGTATTAAATGTCCACCTAGCAACAGTACCATATGGAACAGTTAAATCACCAATATTACGTAGTGTTTCAGATTTTTTTCCTATATAAGTTGGATAAATTAATTGAACATCGAAATTTATTACCATAGGATTTGGTAAGGCCTCTAAAGTATATTCTTTACTTGTAAATCCATCTGCCATAAAGCGAAATGGTGTATTGCGTTGAATGTTTTTAAAGTTGTAAAAAAAGTTAGTTTTATCATTTCTAGATAATTTGTATTCATTGTCATTAACAAGTAAAAAAACACTTTCGGGCAACAAGTCGCCTTCAACCAAAACATCTAATTTAAAATCTTGATTCTGAACTGTTCTTAAACTGTTGTTTTTAATAATGAATTTAAAAGGAGCTTCTTTTTCGAAATACTGATTATGGTTTACTAGTCGTTTGGTTGGCTCAGTAAGTAAACTGGGACGAATTATTAAAAATAATAGTAATATAGAAACAGGTATGGCAGCAAATTTTGCGTATTTAATATTTTTTGAAAGGTCAATAGCACTAGTAAAAGGAATTGGACTTAATTCTTTAATGCGCTGATTTATACTTGCCTCAAGTAGTAGTTTTTGATTATCGCTGATGGTTATAGTTTGACTATTTAGATTTAAGGTATTAATCAATTTATCGTCAACATTCTTAAAATGTTTCCCAATTATTTTTGCTGCGTCCTCATACGATATAATTTTATTTAACTTATAAAGTTTTAGTAATGGCAGTACAATGAAGTATGCAATGATTGAGAATAAGGTAATTAAAAAAGTATAAAAAATAAGTGAACGAATAAAAGTATCAAACTGCCCAACACTTTCAGTTAAGGCAACAACCAAATAAAAGCCTACTAAAGTTGTTATGGCATATAAGCTGCCTCTTAAAAGCTGATTTTTATAGTACTTCTTTATAAACTCATCAATTTTAAAGATGAGTTGCTGCATATTGTTCATGGTCTTAAAAAGTATTCAAAATGATATTACAAATATAAGAGCCTATTATTGCTAAACGCCATATATAATTTATGAAATGTTAAATTTAGATGATTCAGCATTGTTAATTTCTTGTCAATATCTATTTTTTTGTCAATAGCTTCTGCACTTATCTTTGGATGTTTAAAACGATTAGATAAAATGCTGAACAAAATCACAATTCTGAATTCAAAAGTTTACGGAAAAGCAACCATTGACTTACAAGATATAGACTCTTTGCAATTGGTTGGTCCAAATAATATTGGTAAGAGTACCTTAATTTATGCCCTTAACTTTTTATTTGTTATTGATGGCCAAAAAATGAGTTTTAGTGGTGGACGAAAAGGAAACAAAGAAACCATTGACCATTACTTTCCAAGCTTAAACCAAAGCTATATTATTTTTGAAATAAGTAAAACATCAACCTACAGCGTACTCGTAAAACGAAATGCCGAATTCGATTTGGAGTATTATAAAATGGATGGAGCCTTTAACGAAATTCATTTTTTTAATGATGAAGATGGCAAGCAACGATTGCTAAAATTTGATGAAGTAAAAGAACGTTTAGAAGCCGCTGGTGTAATATTAACTCAATTCAAAAGCAAGAGTGATGTATTCAATACCATCTATCAACGCGGGCGCAAGAATGATGCTGCAGTTTGGTTAGAAGATTCTGTAAAGTCCGATGGTTTGAGTAATAATTTTTCAAAGGTATACCGCTACTTAATCAACTCAAAACTTATTACCAACAAAACATTAAAAGAGAGTTTAATTATTGCTGATAATCGTGAAAACGAAGTGGTAAATTTCTCTCAGAAAAATAAAAAAGAGTTGAGTGATTTATTGCGCATTAATGACGAAATTAAAAATGTAAAATCAATAAGTAGTGATTTTGGTCAATTTCGAGAAATTGTTAACCTATATTATGGTAAAATTGATGTAATAGCTGGTTTAAAATATGCATTCAATCGTCAATATCAAATTGCATTGCCGGAGTTAGATGAAAGCATTCTGAATCGTGAAACAGATGTAAGAAAAGTGGTGAATGAAATTAATGAAACACTTGAACCACAAAAACAAGAATTAAATAGAAAAATTGGTCAGAAAGAATACGAAATACAAAGCGAATACAAACTTGCTGCTGATAAAAAACAACTATTAGGTGAAGTAAGAAGTTTTGAAGATGCTGCTTTCCTGAAACAACAAAGCGTTAATTTGGATAAGCAGCGTAAGGAAATTGAAGCGCGCATCACAACCATCGAAAGTCAAGGTTTAAGTAGTTTACAGCTTGAAGCTAAAATTGTAAAACTTGACCGTGATGTAAAAAGTTTGAATGAGCAAATTAAGAATTACGATAATTTATTGATCCATAAAATATCAGATAATGCTGAAGACCGCAAATTGTTAAATGCTGTTTTCTCAAGTCAGATAAGTAGTTTGCCGGCATCTGCAATCAAAAAGAAAATTTCTAAAACTACTAAAAAATCGCTTAAAATTTTTGATGGTGAAATTGATTTGAGTAAAGGAGTAACTATTGCTCCATTTAAACCTGTTGAAGAATTAAAAGAAGAATTAAAAGAAGTAAAAGCCGAACTAAAAGCTGCGGAGCAACTTCTTACCATTTCATTGGATTTAGAAAGCGCTAACAAGCAATTAGATTCTTTGAAAAAACAAATAGATGTTATTAAAGAAAAGTTACGCAAGCAAAAACAAATTCCAGCTTTAGAAAAGGAACTTGAAACATTGCAAGCTGCTGCACTTGAAAAGCAAAACGAGAAAATCACAATCGAAAAAGAATTGCATGCATTGAATGAAAAAATTGCAAAGCATCAACAATTTTTAGAAAGCTTACAAGATGGAAAGCGTAAAATGGAAGACCGTAAAATTACACTCATCCAACGTAAGCAAAGCATCGATGATATTGCAATTATTGCCGAGCCTTATGAAAACAATGAAAGTTTAGATATTATTTTCTTCAAAATTGAGAACCTTCGTAAAGAAATTATTGACTTAAAATTCAATAAAGACAAAACGTTTGACGCATTGAAAAATAAAACAAAAAGTTCAATTGCTGACGAAAAACAATTCATAGAGTATGTAGAAGATGAATTGGCTTGTTTGCAAGATAAGGAAAAATCAATTGACGGATTATTGGCAAGTATCTCTACACAGTTCGCCAATCCTGCGTATCAGATGTTGAAGCGTTATGATGAATTCAAACAGTTCATGTACAACAAGTTCAATACTAAACTTTCTCAAACACGAATTTCGGATATTGAATCGTTGCGCATTGAATTGGATGACAATAAAAAAACCTTGTTAGAGTTGCGTCAAATCAGCGAAATACAAGACATCAACGGACAGTTGATGTTGGAGTTTGACCAAACTGAAAACTTGAAAACATTAAATAGTTATTTGGATAATGGACGTAAAGTAAACTTTGATGAGTTGTTCGATATTAGCTTGCACCTCGAAACAAAAGGAAGCATAAAGCGTGTGGACCTTGCACAACAAGTAGAAAGTGATGGTACAGATAGGATGATTCGTTTGATTATCATCATGGCAATCATCAATCGTTTGGCAATAAACACCGAAGAAAATAAAATTGCTTTGTTTATTGACGAGGTTGCAACCATTGATAAACAGAACAGACCAGAGTTAGTGAATTTCTGTAAAGAACATCACTTCATTCCAATTTTTGCGGCACCAGATTCAATACCAGGTTTCAACAAATATTATTTCATCTATCCATCAAAAGGGAAGATTAATATCAACGAAAATTTGCATGCAATTGTGAGTGAAAGAAATGCAGTGGCTTAGATTAGTGATTAGTGATTAGTAGATAGTAGATAGTAGATAGTAGATAGTAGATAGTAGATTGTTGATATTAGATTGTTGATATTAGATTGTTGATAGTAGATTGTTGATAGTAGATAATAGATAATAGATAGTAGATTGTAGATAGTAGATATTATTTAGCGCGTCATTTCGACGATGTAATCAATATAAAACAAGTAAAAATGGCATATAAAATCAAGATTTTATGGCATGATTTTAAAGTGTACTTTAAATATTTTTAAGAAAAAATGTTGATATATGCGAAGTAAGCTGGGCGAACAATACAAATTGAGATTCCTGCCTGCGCAGGAAT
>JBEIDK010000090.1:0-12725 GCA_040383485.1 Flavobacteriales bacterium | reverse complement strand
TAATTGCACGTGTGCAAGGCAAAGCAGTTGGCGGTGGTGTAGGTTTAGCATCGGCAGCCGACTATACTTTAGCAACCGATAATGCTGATGTTAAGTTAAGCGAATTAGCTGTTGGCATTGGTCCGTTTGTGGTAGGCCCAGCAGTTGAACGCAAAATGGGAACATCGGCTTTTACTTCATTATCAATCAATGCAAGTGAGTGGCAAAGCGCCTATTGGGCAATGAATAATGGTTTGTATGTAAACATTTTCAAAGACGTAGAAAGTTTAGATGCAGAAGTTAATGCGTTGGCAAATAGATTAGCAAAAAGTAGCCCCGAAGCAATGATGGAACTTAAAAAAGTATTTTGGCAAGGCACCGAAAATTGGGATACCCTTTTGCTTGAACGTGCAGCCATTAGCGGACGATTAGTACTTTCGGACTTTACACGAAACGCAATCAATAAATTTAAAACTAAATAAATAATAATGCTTCCCTTTAAGGGAGATAAGTGTAATTAATTATGCAAACCCAACTATCCACTTTCAATAATTCATGGTATAAGCCCGGAAGAAGCCTATTTATTATGATATTGTGGTATTTTACAAATGTTATTTTTTTTAGAAATCCTTTAATGCCATTCTCTAATGTAAAAATAGTTTTGTTAAAGTTTTTTGGCGCCAAAGTTGGTGAAGGAGTAGTAATAAAACCAGCAATAAATATTAAATACCCTTGGCATTTAAAGATTGGTAATCATGTATGGATTGGCGAAAACGTTTGGATAGATAATTTGGTAAAAGTAGAATTGAAAGACAACTGTTGTGTTTCTCAAGGAGCAATGCTTCTTACAGGGAACCATCACTACAAAAAATCAACATTTGATTTAATTACTAAAGAAATAATCATAGAAGAAGGAGCCTGGGTGGGTGCGCAATCAATAGTATGTCCTGGTGTATCTTTGCGCAGTCATTCCATTTTAACTGTCGGTAGCGTAGCTACAAAATCATTGAGCGCCTATGGAATTTATTCTGGAAATCCAGCAATAAAAATTAGAGAAAGAAAAATTGAATCATGAAGGTATCCATTATAACAATATCATATAACAATGCTGACACCATTGAGGATACAATACTTTCTGTAATAAATCAAGACTACAAAAATATTGAATATATTATTGTTGATGGAGTAAGTAAAGATGCTACACTTGAAATAATAAATAAATACAAATCAAAAATTACAACTTTTGTTTCCGAAAAAGACAAAGGAATATATGATGCTCTGAACAAAGGAATTGCACTAGCAACTGGTGATGTAATAGGTATGATTCATGCTGATGATTTGTATGAAAACAACACTGTAATTTCAGATATTGTAGACACCTTTATAAAGTCTGAGACACAGGCCGTTTATGCTGACTTAAACTATGTTGATAGAAATGACACATCAAAAATAGTTCGCAAATGGAAAAGCGGAGTTTATAAAGATGGAATGTTCTTGAAAGGTTGGATGCCGCCCCACCCTACATTTTTTGTTCGGAAAATTTGTTATGAAAAATTTGGCACATTTAATCTTAAACTAAAAAGCAGTGCCGACTATGAATTAATGCTTAGAATGATTCATGTAAACAAAATAAAACTAGAATACTTGCCTAAACTTATAGTAAATATGAGAGCAGGTGGACAAAGCAATGTGAACCTAATGAATAGGATTAGAGGTAACAAAGAAGACAGGATTGCCTGGCAAATTAATAATATTAAACCAAAAACATTTACACTTATCAGAAAACCATTGTCTAAATTGATTCAATATCTTAAAATGTAAATAAATTTTTATTGCCAATTTCAAGCTGTTTTGATTAGTTTAAAAAATCGTGTAGGTTTGCAATAAATCAATACCAACAAAAGTTTTCAACCATGGTAAAAAAATTTTTAGTTTCAACTTTCTTATTTTTTATTTTTTGTAGTACAATTTATGCTCAAAAAGACTTGTTTCCTTTTCAGAGCAAAGGCAAATATGGTTTCATTAATAAAACTGGGAAGGTAATTATTACTCCTACTTATAGTTTTGCAGATAAGTTTAGCGATGGAATGGCTGCAGTAAAATTGAATGGTAAAAAAGGCTATATTGATGGTACCGGAAAAATGGTTATCAATGCAGACTTTGATGAGGCATATAAGTTTAGCGAAGGATTGGCGGCTGTGAAGAAAGCAGGCAAATGGATGTATATTGATAAAACAGGAAAAACCATTATTACGCCCAAATGTGATTTTGCATATAGTTTTAATGATGGGATTGCAAGATTGCAAATAGGACCCAAACTTGGATTTATTGATAAAACAGGAAAGGTAGTTATTGATGCAAAATATGAATATGCCTATGATTTTAGTGAAGGTTTAGCGCGTGTAAAAATTGACGCTAAAACAAAATGGGGTTTCATTGATAAAACAGGGAAATTAATAATAGATGCGAAATTTGATGATTGCTTTGATTTTTGTGAAGGAAAAGCAAATGTTAGAATTGGAAATGAACAAACAGGTAAATGGGGTTATATAGATAAGTCTGGAAAAATGATAATCGAAGCTGAATTTGATAAAGCATTTAAATTTTGTGATGGCATTGCACTAGTTAGAGTTGGTGATTTTAAAACAGGAAAGTTCGGATACATTGACAAAACAGGAAAGATAATAATTACCCCAAAATTTTACGGGGCCTTTTATTTTAATGAAGGCCTAGCTTGCGTTAAATTAAACTCGGATAAAGCTTCAAAATACGGTTTCATTGATAAGTCGGGGAAAATTGTAATAGACTATCAATTCGAATTCCCGGTTGATTTTGATGAAGGAATTGCATACATAAAAAAAGGCTCGATGAAGGATGGAAAGTCTGGTTACATTGACAAAAAAGGCAACTTTATTTGGAGTGAATAATTCAATTGATGTAAAATTATTTGTATTATTCATTTTAATATTATTTTTTTCTTGCAACAAACCTTCATCACCAGATTTATTTAAATCAACGGGTAAAATAGTTTCCGAAAAAAGATTAATTGAATCTTTTTCTGAAGTTGAATTATATAACAATATTCATTTAAATCTTATTAAAGACTCAGCTGAGTTCTTAGTTATAGCAGCAGGAAAAAATCTACTGCCAAAAATAAACGTAAAAGTCACATCAGGAGTACTCTCCATAAAAAATTACAATAAATTTAATTTTATTCGGAATTATAAAGATTCAATAATTATTGAATTGCACTATAAAAGGCTAAGTCACTTAAAATATTATGGCTCAGGAAATATTACTACCATTGATACATTACGAGAAACCAATTTTGCATTTGAAAGTTGGTACGGAAGCGGACATTCAGACTTCAAAATTAACACTGAAGTTTGTTCATTTGGCTTCCATACTGGTATTGTAGATTTAAAAGTTAGTGGATTTTCAGAAGAGAACAGACTTTATTCTACAGAACAAGGATTAATTGATTGTAAAGCCCTAGATACAAAAAAAACATTTTGCCACAATAGAGGAATTGCAGATTACTACATTAAAGCTGATAAAGAAATTGGAGCAGAAATATATGGTGAAGGAAACATTTACTATCAGGGAAATGCAAAAGTTTCTTATAAATATTTGACAGCAACAGGTAAATTAATTAAGGGCTACAAATAAATTAAATTTCTAAAAAATCTCATGCATCAAATCAAAAAGCAAATAATTATAAAAATATTTGAGGATTTTTTTGAGATAAATAAGGGTTTTTGATTTCAATTTATTACTAAAAATAGTGTACTTTTACACCATTAACTTTTTAATAAAAAAATGAATATTCTAAGTTCCAATTCTTCAATGAAATTATATATAACCTTTTTACTGATTGTGTTTAGTACAATTTTATCAAATACTAGCTTTGCACAATCTTCAACTGCTAATAATTTACTAAGATTAAGATTATATAATAATAGTGATACAAATAATTTTAGTGAAATAGCAATTAGACATGGGGTTCAATTTTCTGATGGATTTGATAATGGCGATATTGCTATATTTCCTTCAAGTAGTTCGCCTACCTTATTCTCCTTAATTGATACAATTAATAATTTTTTTCTTATTAATTCAACAGCTCCTTTAATTAATGACAAAACGATACGGGTTGGATTATATACTTACCTATCCACTCCGCCACCGACTAATAACTATACATTATTTGCAAATGATTTAACTGCATATACCGGCACTTCAATGATTTTCTTGATAGACAGCGGCTCTGTTCCACCAATTGTAACCAATTTAAAAACTACACCTAAAATAATTTATTCTTTTACCAATCAAACTTACCTTCCATTTCGATACACACTAAAAATTTATCCTCAAGCAACAGCAATAGTAGATGGCTGTAATGACCCAAACGAATTAATAATTAACAATCCAGCTTCATTGCCAATAAGCTATTCTTTAAAAAACATTAACTCGAATAATATTATTACAAGTGCAACAAATTTTTTAGGTACAACTACTATTCCAAATTTAAGTGTAGGTACTTATGTTATTAACTATACCAATTCTTTCAATCTAACTAGTTCAGACACTATTGTTGTTAATGGATTACCTTTTGGCACCTCTATTCTAACCCCCGATACAACCATTAATGTATATAATCCTTATTTGTTTTTAACATCATCAAGTGTTTCTTCAAGTCCTGGAGCAACTTATAATTGGGATTTTGGTGATGGCACATCAACTTTTGGGGAAGAAAATCCGTTTCATCTTTTTCCATATCAAGCAGGTGAATACCAAGTTGTACTCACTGCAAATAGTAATGGATGTATCTCAAGAGATACAATACATGTAATTGTCAACTGCCCCGGATTTAATGCTACAATTAGTTCTTTAAACCCTGTAGTTGATATTAATAATCCAACTGTAAATTTTACATCCATAGTTAGCAACGCAGAACCAACCGCAACATATAATTGGAGTTTTGGAGATGGAATAGGGTCGTCTAATTCTTTAACTCCAAACTATACTTATCCATCTATACCAGGTACATATATGGCACATTTTGTTGTTGATAATGCAAATGGCCTAGGTTGTGTTGTTTCTGATTCAATATTGATAACTGTTACCTGTCCTAACACCATAACAAATATTGTAAATTCCGATACAACATTACAGTTAACTAATTTGACAATGAATTTTTCATCAGTAACATCTAATCAAAGTTCCCTCGCAACTTATACTTGGAATTTTGATGATGGTAGCGGAAATATTAATGTAAGTGCTACCAACCACACTTTTCCAACTATTTTAGGAAACTATACCGTTCAGTTTACGGTAGATAACGGAGTAGGCTGTATTATTTCAGATTCAATTATTGTGAATGTAGTTTGCCCAAATACCTTAACCAATATAATAAATTCTAGTAGTATTTTAATTGTAGGCAATACTCTTGTAAATCTTCAAGCAACAGCTAATAATACAATGCAAAATGCTATTTTAACTTGGGATTTAGGAGATGGTATTGGAAGCGCTTTCGGACTTTCAACAACTTATACATACCCAAACTCTGCTAACACCTACCAAGTATTGTTTACTGTTAATAATGGGTTTGGTTGTCTTGTAGTTGATTCAATAACTATTGATGTTGTCTGCCCTAATACATTAGTAAATATTCTAACGCCTGATACAATATTACAGCTTAATAACCTAAACTTAAATTTAGAAGCTTCATTTTCTAACGCATTGCCAAACGCCACATATAGCTGGGATTTTGGAGATGGCATTGGAACCAGTACTGATACAATTACTAGTTATAATTTCTTACCAGACACAGGTAGTTATAAAATTAAGTTTACCATAAATAATGGTTATGGTTGTAGTGTCTCAGATTCTATTCTTGTTATTATCGGTTGTCCTAATTCTACCCTTAACATCACTACTCCAAATACAACAATAAATCTAACGAATTTAATTCTAAATTTAACATCAACCTCAACTAACTCTAATCCATCGGGAATATATAATTGGACCATTGGTAATGGCGCTGGCAATGCAGTTGGTTCATCTACGAATTATATTTTTCCTCCTACAATTGGTACCTACAATGTTTTGCTTACCTTAAATAATGGCTCAGGTTGTCCTCTTATTCAAGATTCAATTGAAGTAATCGTACAGTGCCCAAATACCATTGTACAAATAACAAATATTGATACTGTTGTAAATCTTAATAATCCTTCCATTGCATTTAATCTTGGTATTAGTAATGCAACATCTAATGCCCTAATTAGTTGGGACTTTGGTAATTCAGTTTCTACTGGACTTAATCCAACCAACACCTTCCCTTCAAATGTTGGTAATTATCCTGTGTATGTTACTGTAGATAATGGAAGTGGGTGTATTGTTTCAGATTCAATTACAGTAGTTGTAGATTTATATACTGCAATAATTAAAGAGCCAATAAATAGTGTAAATTTTTATACTTCAAATGATTTGTTAATTCTTAATTCTGAAAATAAAATAATTGATAACTCCTATTTTGAAATTTACAACTTAATTGGAGAAAAAGTTAAAATTATTAATGTTTCAAACAATGCAATTTATCAAGAATATTCGCTTCATAATTTGTCTAGAGGTTGCTATTTAATAACTTTAAAAACTAGAGAAAATACAGTCTCAAAAAAAATCATCCTAAATTAAATTTTACTTAAAAAAATAAATTCTTAGTAGAGGAACCCCAATTTTATTCTAAATAATAATTACGCACTTAAATGATAAGTAAAGAATTAGTTGTCGAAGCATTAAGAAATGTAGATGACCCAGATTTGAAGAAAGACATCGTAACACTTGGAATGGTTCAAGATATTGTAATTGAAGGCAAAAATGTAAATTTTACAGTTGTACTTACAACTCCCGCATGCCCAATGAAAGATATGATTCATAAAGCATGTGTTAATGCTATTCTTCATTTCGTAGATAAAGAGGCCAATGTAAATGTAAAAATGACCGCTAACATTACATCTCAAAGAGGAGGAAACAAAGCTATATTACCTAATGTAAAAAATATTATAGCAATAGCTTCTGGCAAAGGTGGAGTGGGTAAATCAACAATATCTTCAAACTTAGCCATAGCGCTGGCTAGACAAGGAGCTAAGGTTGGATTAGTTGATGCAGATATCTATGGCCCCTCACAGCATATCATGTTTGATGTGCAGCATGACAAACCTATGATGAAAGATGTTGATGGGAAAGGTTACATGCTGCCAGTAGAAAGTTATGGCATAAAACTAATGAGTATTGGTTTCTTTGCAGAAGCAAATCAGGCTGTTGTTTGGCGTGGACCTATGGCATCAAAGGCATTAAACCAATTATTTACAGATGTTTGGTGGGATGACTTAGATTATTTACTTATTGACTTGCCACCTGGAACTGGAGATATTCATCTTTCTTTAGTACAAGGAGTTCCACTTACAGGTGCTGTTATTGTAAGTACACCTCAAGCCGTTGCCTTGGCCGATGCTCAAAAGGCGGTTGCCATGTTTCAGCTACCTAGTATTAATGTACCTGTTTTAGGTATTGTTCAAAATATGGCCTATTTCACACCCGTTGAATTACCGAATAATAAGTATTACATATTTGGTGAAGATGGTGCAAAAAACTTAGCTGATAAATTAGGTATACCTGTTATTGGAGAGGTTCCTATTGTTCAAGCAATCAGAGAAAGTGGAGATATAGGAAGGCCAGCAGTATTATTAGAGGGAAGTTTACAATCAGCTGCCTTTATTAACCTTGCTCAAAATGTAGCGCAGCAAGTAGCAATTGCTAATGCAAATAAAATAGCTATAACTGCTTAATTATATTAATTTCGTAAAGAATATTTCAAACATGAATAGTATAACCGACCCAACCATTATAAATAAAATACAAGATGCACTTAAGCAAATAAGGCCTTATTTAGAAGCTGATGGTGGCGATGTTGAATTGGTTGAAGTTACGAAAGATTATGTGGCAAGAGTTAAACTTTTAGGGGCATGCAGTAGTTGTAGCATGAGTACAATGACTATGAAAGCTGGAATAGAAGACGCCATAAAAAGGGCATCTCCTGAAATAAAATCTGTAGTAGCAGCATAAACTACTCACGTAATTAAACAATTCTAATTGTCTTCAACTAACCATTCTACAAAATGTTGGCGTCACTTCAAGTTTTAAATACACTAAATCAAATTTACCAGCAAATTCTTCATCAAGTATCTCTTTAAAAGACATAAGCAAATTCTCACAAGTTGGCTAATTGAATAGTAAAACTATTCTTTCAAATTGGTGTTTTAATCCCAGATTACGTGTTATTGGTAAGTAGTGAAACGCCAAAGCCCAATAAAATATGAACTTTTACGAATCAATAATATTGAATATATGATGCATGAGAAAAAGTTGTTTACTTCATATTTTGAAAGGGTTTTGAGTTGTAATAGAATTTCTAATGCGTAATCTGGGTTTAATTGTGGGTCTAAGTCGCTACATGAATCAGATTGGTCAAATAAAATTACTAACCAAAAGTAATTGAAAGTAATTCGGTTAAATTACTAACCGCACAAATTTCAATTCCATTATTTTTAGAAAATTTTGAATGATATTTAGAGACAATAATTTTATCAAAACCTATTTTCGCTGCCTCATTAATTTTCAAATCAATTTTTTGTGATGGTCTTATTTCACCGCTCAAGCCAACTTCGCCAGCAAAACATATTTTTGGATTAATTGGTATGTCTTCATTAGATGAGAGAATAGCGCAAACAACAGCCAAATCAATTGCAGGATCCTCAGTTCTAAATCCACCTGCTATATTCAAGAAAACATCTTTCATGGCCAATCTAAATCCGCACCTACGTTCTAAAATTGCCAGTAACATGTTTAGTCTTTTATAATCAAAACCATTTGAGTTTCTTTGAGGTGTGCCATAAACTGCTGTTGATACTAATGCCTGAATTTCTAACATAATTGGACGTGAGCCTTCAACACAGCATCCAATTGCTATACCAGTTCTATCAGCATCAAATTTTGTAATTAACAAATCAGAAGGGTTAGTATTCTCAACCAAACCTGCTGAAGTCATTTCGTAAATAACTAATTCATTGGTATTGCCAAATCTATTTTTATAACTACGAATAGTACGCAAACTATTATTTTTATCACCTTCAAACTGCAAAACAACATCAACTAAATGTTCTAGAAGTTTCGGACCTGCAATTGAGCCATCCTTGGTAATATGTCCAATAAGAAAAATTGAAATATTTTTTTCTTTTGCAATACTCATTAATGCTGAAGCTGTTTCTCGAATTTGTGAAACACTTCCAGGCAAGGCATCAATGTTATTTGAATAAATTGTTTGAATTGAATCAATAATAATAATATCGGGATTAATTCTGTCAAACTCTGCACTAAGCAGCTCAACACAAGTTTCAGAAAAAATATAACAATTTTGATTGTTTAAATTTAGTCTTTCACTTCTTAATTTTATTTGTGTCTCACTTTCTTCTCCCGAAATATATAGAATTTTAAGTGCTGAGTTCTCAAGAGCTAACTGTAGCATTAGTGTTGACTTACCAATGCCTGGTTCACCAGCAAAAAGAATGAGTGAGCCACGTACAATTCCACCTCCAAACAAAATATTTAATTCATTTTCTACCAATGTAATCCTTGCTTCAGAATTACTTACTATTTCATTTATTGGTTTTGAAACTTTTAAACTTGATTTTAATATTGATTGGCTTACACTTTTTTTTGCAACAACCTCTTCAGAAAAAGTATTCCATTGATTGCATGAATTGCATTTGCCAGTCCACTTTGCACTTGATGCACCGCAGTTGGAGCACACATATTGGGTTTTTACCGACGAAGCTTTATTAAAGGCCATTATGATAATTTGAAAGTTTAATGATACGTTTATTTTTTTAGGGCAATTCAACAAATAAAATACAATTTAAAAAACATTGAATATAATAAACAATCTTGTTTGGTTAATTGTCAAAAAAAACTCTACATTCGCGCCAAATTTTAAGAACAAGAAATAAAATTCATAATTTATAATTTCATAAGATAATGGCAGATGTAAAACCAGCAGAAGTTTCTGCAATTTTAAGACAACAGCTTGCAGGCTTTAAAAGCGAGGCTGAATTAGAAGAAGTGGGTACTGTGCTTCAAGTAGGGGATGGTATTGCACGTATTTATGGCTTATCAAACGTACAATCGGGTGAGTTAATTGAGTTTGAAAATGGTTTGAAAGCCATCGTATTAAACTTAGAGGAAGATAATGTTGGTGCAGTAATTTTAGGTTCTTCAAATACTATTAAAGAAGGTGATGTTGTAAAACGCACACGTAAAATTGCTTCAATTCCTGTAGGAGAAGGTTTATTAGGACGTGTAGTTGATACATTAGGAAATCCAATTGATGGAAAAGGTGCTGTAACAGGAGAAACTTTTGAGATGCCATTGGAGCGCAAAGCGCCAGGTGTTATTTACCGTCAGCCGGTTACTGAACCATTACAAACTGGTGTTAAAGCAATTGATGCCATGATTCCAATAGGACGTGGACAACGTGAGTTGGTTATTGGTGACCGCCAGACTGGTAAAACAGCAGTTTGTATTGATACCATCATCAACCAAAAAGAATTTTACGATAAAGGCGAACCTGTATTTTGTATTTATGTTGCTATTGGACAAAAAGGTTCTACGGTGGCTTCATTACAAAAAACTCTTGAAGATGCTGGAGCAATGAAATATACTGTAATTGTTTCTGCAACTGCATCTGATCCTGCTCCAATGCAGTTTTACGCTCCGTTTGCAGGTGCCGCAATTGGTGAATATTTCCGTGATACTGGTCGTCCAGCATTAATTGTTTATGATGATTTATCTAAGCAAGCTGTAGCCTACCGTGAGGTTTCATTGTTATTACGTCGCCCACCAGGACGTGAGGCTTATCCTGGAGACGTTTTCTACTTACACAGTCGTTTGCTAGAGCGTGCTGCTAAAATTAACGCTTCCGATTTAATTGCTTCGCAAATGAATGATTTGCCAGAAGTATTAAGAGACAAAGTAAAGGGCGGCGGTTCGTTAACAGCTTTACCAATCATTGAAACTCAAGCTGGCGACGTTTCGGCATACATTCCTACCAATGTAATTTCTATTACTGATGGTCAGATATTCCTTGAGTCTAACTTGTTTAACTCTGGTGTTCGTCCAGCTATTAACGTAGGTATTTCGGTATCGCGTGTGGGTGGTAATGCTCAGATTAAGTCAATGAAGAAAGTGGCTGGTACTTTAAAATTAGACCAGGCACAATACCGTGAATTAGAGGCTTTCTCTAAATTTGGTTCTGACTTAGATGCTGCAACAAAATCAGTATTAGAAAAAGGTGCACGTAATGTGGAAATATTAAAGCAAGGTCAATTCTCTCCACTTTCAGTTGAGAAACAAGTTGCTATTATTTACTGCGGAACCAAAGGTTTATTACGAAACGTGCCATTAAATAAAGTAAGAGAGTTTGAAGCTGAATATTTACAAATTTTGGAGCAAAAACATAAAGCGGTGTTAAACGATTTACGTGCTGGTAAACTTACCGACGAAATGACTGCGACATTGGAACAAGTTTGTAAAGAATTAAGCAAACGTTACGAAAAATAAGATTGTGATTTACTATTGTGCGAACTAAATGGAAAATATAACCACATAGGCACATAGAAAAAAACATCTAAAAATAGTTAGTCAATAAACCGCTAAAGCGGAACACATAGTGCAAGAAAAACTATGTTTCTATGTGGTAAAAGAAAAAATGAAATGGCAAACTTAAAAGAAATACGAAATAGGATAGTATCGGTAAGCAGTACACAGCAAATTACCAAAGCCATGAAAATGGTTTCGGCGGCTAAGTTGCGTAGGGCGCAAGATGCTATTACACAAATGCGTCCTTATGCTAACAAACTAAAAGAATTGTTAGAGAACCTTAGCGCATCGCTTGAAAATAGCAGCGAAGGTAAATATGGCGAGCAACGTGAAGTAAAAAATGTATTGATTATACCCGTTACTTCTAACAGAGGTTTATGCGGTGCTTTCAATAACAATGTTATTAAGCATACCAACCAAATAATAAAACAATACACCAATACAAACATCAGCGTACTTTGTGTAGGTAAAAAAGCGGACGAGTTTTTTAAACGTACCGATTATCATATAGTTGGTTCGGATTTACCTAGACACTTAAACGAACTCTTCGATAATTTAACTTTCGATAATGTAGCACCTGTTGCAGAACATGTAATGCAGGCATTTGTAAACAAGCAGTTCGATAAAGTTATTTTGGTTTATAATCAGTTTAAAAATGCTGCGGTTCAAATTTTAATTGAAGAGCAATTACTTCCTGTGTTGCCACCAGCCAAAACTGCAAATAGCAAATCGAATAAAGTTGATTATTTATTTGAGCCAAACAAAGAACAAATTGTTGCCGATTTAATTCCAAAATCATTAAAACTTCAATTATTTAAGTCACTCTTAGACTCTTATGCAAGTGAGCATGGCGCGCGTATGACAGCTATGCACAAAGCAACTGATAACGCTGGTGCATTAATAAAGGATTTAAAACTGACTTACAACAAAGCCCGCCAAGCAAGTATTACCAATGAAATTTTAGAAATTGTTGGTGGTTCGGAGGCGTTGAACGGATAAAACAAATTATGAATTCTAAATTTTGAATTCTGAAT
>JBEIDK010000089.1:0-13069 GCA_040383485.1 Flavobacteriales bacterium | reverse complement strand
TTTAGAAAGTTATAAAGACAATGATTTATTCCTAAACAGAAGTTCAATCGATACTTTAGAAGGACAAATAAAAGCTACAAGAAATAATTAATAAATATAAATAAATGAAGAAAATTTACAATTTGGTAATTAGTTTAATTGCCTTTTCAACATACACATTTGCGCAGGCGCCAGTTCCAGTGCCTTTGTATAGTTTTGATGTTCCATTTCCGAATAACGGTTGGAGCAATTCTTTATTGCTAGGTGCTGGAACAGCTACAACTTACGCTTCGCCTCCTGCCGCCAATACAGCTCCTTCTTGTCGTCTTGATGCAACTGGAGAATTCGTTCAAATATGGTTAGCGGGTCAAGCTGGTAATGTTAAATATTTTATAAAGTCAAATACTAATTTGTCAACTCCTTTTCAAGGAAATTTTACTGTGCAAGAATCACCAGATGGTATAACATGGACTACATTAAGAGATTTTCAAACTGGTGTTCTTAGTATTGCCTCTTTCATGCAATACACTGATTTGCCAATTGCAACTACCAGATATATTAGATGGTACTTTACAAATAAGCAACCTAACTATAATGTTGCGCTTGACGACATTCAAATTGATGCACCTTTACTACAAGTCCCAGAAATAAATGCATCTCAAGGCACAAACATTGTTTTAAATAATGGCTATGCTAACACTACGGCTAACTTGGGTGATAGTTCTCTTATAACAATCAACTTCCAAAATGCAGGCTCTCAAGGATACCTAAACTTTGGTGTTCCTGTTTTAAGCGGCCCTAACGCTAGCGATTATTCTATTGTTTCTAGTCCCGATTCAATTGCACCACTAGGAAATCAAAACATGGTTTTGAAGTTTATTCCTTCAGCATTAGGTACAAGAGATGCCATTGTTACGTTATCAAATAACGACGGAGATGAAAATCCTTTTGTTATTAACTTGTATGGAACTGGTGGACCATTGGCATCAGAACCAATTGCCCAACCAACAAGTTTGACATTTAATAATATAAAAACTTACCGATTATCAGGTTCATTTACTCCTTCAGCAGTTGATAATTTTGGAGGATTTATTGTTGTTAGAAGCAATTCTGCATTGCCTGCAAATATTGCTCCTACCGATGGCAAAACTTATGGAACTGGTGATACTGTTTCTACTTATAAAGTTGTTTACAGTAGCACAAGTACTTCGTTTAATTCAAACGAGATTTATGCTGGAACAAATTATACTTTCACAGTATGGGCATATAATGGCCAAGATTTACAAAGAAATTATTTACAAGCTAATCCATTAAGCGCAAGTGTTACAACTCCTGCAACATTATTACCCGCAAACGAATACAATGGAATTACGCCAACAGCAAGCACTTTTATTAGTGATTTACACACATTAATAAATCCTCACACTTCTATTTTCTATAGCAACTATACTGGTACTATTTTAAATAAATTTACTGCCAGAGATACTACTTTAGGAAGAAAAGTTATTACAAGTGTTTATAGCGGCAAGCAAGTTATTTATACTCCACCTTTAAATTTAGTTGCTACAGACTTAAGTAGAGAACACTCCTATGCACATAGCTGGATGCCAACCTTTCCTGCAGATGTTTCAGGTCCGAACAATAGTGAGTTACCTGAATACAACGACCAACACCATTTATTTCCAGCATTGTTGACCAATGAAAATGCATTAAGAAGCAATGACCCATTTGGTGAAGTAGTAAATGCAACTGTTACAAATGGTCAATGTAAATCGGGTACTGATGCAAACGGCGCTCAAGTATTTGAACCAAGTAACAAACAAAAAGGAAATACAGCACGCGCTTTATTTTATATGTGTGTTTGCTATAATGGCATTTCTAATAATACTTGGAATTTACCTCCGAATGTTATTAGTAGTATAAATCAAAATCTGGAAGTATTAAAAAAATGGCATTATCAAGATCCACCAGATGCATTTGAAATAGCACGCAATGACTATTTAGATTCTCTACAAGGAAATAGAAATCCTTTTATTGATAATCCTGATTGGGTGTGTTTTATTAACTTTAAAAATATGACGCATATTGCAAATCCGATTTTGCCTTGCAATGGTGCAATTGACTCATCTTGTGCAGCTCCGGTTTTACAAGTTATTGACTCCATTTCATATACTACAGCAAAAATTTCTTGGCAGCCTACTTCTGGCGCTACGAATTATATATTAAAGTATAAGAAAGCAACTGCATCAATCTACTCTCAAGTAACTACTGTAAATACCAACTACACTTTAACAGGACTATTAGACGGCACTGCTTATAATTTTAAGGTAATTGCAGTTTGCGCTGCTGGTGAAGGACTTGACCCTGCAACAATTGGCAGTTTTACGACAACTGATGATGTTGGAATTACAGAATTTAATTCAGAATCTGTTTCCATTTCTCCAAATCCAAGCAATGGAATTTTTAGGGTAGCTACCAATTTAAAAAGTGGAACTAATGTAAATGTTTCTATTATTGATATAACTGGTCGAGTTTGCTACAACGAATTGAAAGGTGCTTCATCATCAAACTTTGAGGTAGTAACAAATAATTTAAAAGCGGGTATTTATACCATGAGAATTAGTACTAAGTTTGGAACTTCAAACAACAAAATTGTAATTGAATAATTATATGAATTAAATTTAAAAGGCAGATAATAATAATGTTATCTGCCTTTTTTTGCATATTTATCGCCCTTATTAATTAAAGAAAAACAAAATAATAATTGTAAAATAAAATTTATCTTCAAGAAAGATTTTGAATTGAATTGTATTTTTACTGTTTTTAAAATGATTAAAAAAATAAGATATTTTTTCGTTTTAGTTTTAATTGTATCAAACATTTTGGCACAGTCAACTTCCTCTTTTTTAAATGATGCTGAAAAGAAAAAAGAATTAAAAAAATATGAAGAAGCAATAGAATTATATTCAAAAGTTATTGCCTTAAAACCAGCAAATAGAGATGCTTTAGAAGGAAGAAGTTATTGCTACATACAAGTTAAGAACTATGAAAAGGCTGTAGATGATTATAAATTTTTGGTAAATATTAAGCCTCACAATAATGAATATATTCTTGGCTTAGCGGATTCTTACTTATTGGCTGGAAAAATAAAATCTTCAATTGAATATTATCAAAGAGCAATATCTGAAGACAACAATAATTTGATTTGTTATGAGAAACTAATTATAGCCCTAATCAAATCTAAAGAATACGAAAATGCTCAATTGTATTGTAACGATGCAATGAGTAAAAGTTTTGAGAATCCGAAGTTTTTCTTTTTAAAAGCAGTAGCACTTGATAGCTCTAGAAACTATCAAAATGCAACCATGAGCTATGAAAGAGCAATTAATATGCTTGAGGCAGATGAAAAATATAAAAAGTTAAGTAATAAATCCGAGTATAAAAGATTCTATTCTAATTTAGCCCGAGACTATCAAATATTATTCAGATACGAAGATTCAGAAAGGTATTATAAAGCAGCAGTAAACCTTGATAAAACTGATTATGAAAACTACATCAGTCTTGGCAAAATATACTTTTTAAAAAATGACTTCAACAAAGCCATTGAAAAATACAATGAAGCATTAGCAATATCAAGTAACAATCCAGAAATATACCTACATAGAGCGTTATCATACAAAAAACTAAAACAGTTCTTTACTGCCATACAAGATTTAGATTTTGTAATACAACTTGACCCAAAAAATGATAAAGCATACATAGAGAAGGCCAAATGCTATGAAGATATGGAGCAATTTAAAAATGCATTAGATGCTTATAATTTAGCAAAAGAAGTTAACCCTGACAACCTAGAAATATTAAGGCTTATAAAACAACTCAGCATTAAAGAGTTTGAAATAAACAGAGAAGCGGACAAGCCAATAATTCAGATTACTGCTCCTGCTACCTCAGAAACTGAAGGTTTAATAATTCCTGTTTCAAGAAATTTTGTTGAGTTCAAAGGTAAAATTATTGACAAAAGTAGAATATCAAAAGTATATATCGACGACATTGAAGCTAAGTTTGATGTAGATAAATTAGACCCTGTTTTTTTTGCAACTGTATCAGTCGAGAATAAAACATCGGTTACTATTAAAGCTATTGATGTATACAATAACACTCAAAAAGCTACATTTAATTTAAATAGACTTGAATCTACTCCTCCAAATATAGAGTTAACAGAGCCGCTTGCCACCAGTAATAATGAAATTTATACTGGTAATAATTCTGTGAAAAAAATAAAAATTGAAGGCATAGTAAATGATGAAAGCTTTATAAAATCTTTGAGCTTAAATGGAATGGTTCTGAGTATTTCACTTACCGAAAACAATCCAACATTTAAAACTGAAATTGATATTACTTCAACTGATTCACTAATATTTGAAGCAACAGATTTTTTTGGTAATTCATCTACTACGAAATACACCATTAATAGAAAAGCTGCTAAAGAATCATCTATAAACCCAATGGGTATAACATGGGTAATTTTTATTGCTAATTCGAATTATGTAAATTTCACTAGCCTCGATGGACCTAACAAGGATAAAGAAAAATTTAAATCGGCATTAGCTAATTATAGAATTGATAGGTTTATTGAAAAGAATGATTTGACTAAAGAAGAAATGGAAAAATTTTTCGCCATAGAACTTAGAAATTTGCTAAAAAGTACACAAGTAAATTCTCTGTTAATATGGTTTGCAGGTCATGGAAAATATTTGAACGACAATGGATATTGGATTCCAGTGAATGCCAATAAAGGTGAAGAATACAGCTATTTTCAAATAACTAATTTAAAAGGTTATGTAAGCACTTATAAATTACTTAAACATGTGCTAGTAATTAGTGATGCTTGTGAAACTGGTCCGGCATTTTGCACTTCCGAAATAAATGAAACCGACCCAGGTTCATGTGAAAAATCTCAAGCAATTAACCTTGTTTCTTCACAAGTATTTACTTCATCCAACAGCGGGCAAAGTAGCGATATTTCTCTTTTTGCAGAATCCTTTTGCAGCTCATTGCTAAATAACACTAGCAAATGTATCAGTATCGAAAAAATAAAAAATACCGTTATAAATATTGTTACAAGTAATCAAAAACAAAAACCTAAGTTTGGATTAATTACAGGATTAGAAAATAAAGGAGGCAGTTTTTATTTCATGAAAAAATAAGTTCATAGATTTGTTTTTAGATATAAATTAATAGTACTTCTAACCATAGCTATAATTAGTATTTAACAATGAGATGAAATTTCAATACTTTATGTCAAAATGTAATTAACCTCTGTTTTAAATTTTAACTTAAAATACTCACAAAAATTGAGGTTTTGTTAAATAATAATAACTAAGTTTGTACTTATTGTAAATAATATTGAAATAAAAAATGAATTGTATTATTGTAGATGATGATGAACTTTCTAGACTAGCATTAAAGCAATGTGTAGAACGTACAGAAAATTTAACTCTAAATGCAGTGTGTGCTAACGCTGCTGAGGCATTAAATATTATTCGTTCACAAAAAATTGATTTGATTTTTCTTGATATTGAAATGCCCGAAATGAGTGGTCTTGAGTTTATCCGTAACTTTCATGACTTACCACAAATTATATTCGTAACTATAAATAAAGAATATGGTGCAGAGGCATTTGATTATAACGTTACTGATTTTCTTGTTAAACCAGTTGAGTACTCAAGATTTTTAAAAGGAGTAGATAAAGCAAGAGAAATAAATGATACTTTACAAGTAAGTAATGAAGGGGCAACTGATATTTTTATTAAGAAAGATAGTCGCCTAATAAAGATAGATGTAAAGGATATAAATTGGATAGAAGCATTAGCGGATTATGTAAATATTTATACTGTTCATGGCAGATATACTGTTTTGTCGACAATGAAGTCTATTGAGCAAAAGCTTCCACAAAAAGAATTTGCTAGGGTGCATCGTTCATATATTATTAGGCTAGATAAGATTCGTGAAATTGAAGATAATGCTGTAAATATTAATGAACAGATAATTCCAATTAGCCGTTCATATAAAGACAATTTAATGAAAAGATTAAATCTTATTTAATCATCGTACAAAAAAAATTCATTTCAATTAAATTACGTTTTTTGGAGCTTAGTGAATTGGCGGCATTCGGGTCTTTACAGAGGCGGCAAGCACCTAAGTTATAAATGATAACGGAACTTGCAATTAATCATCCAAACCCGTCATTTTGTAAATGTGTTGTTTTTATTTAACCAATCTATCATCCGTTGTGTTTTACACTGGCTTTTTGTGTTGGTCGACAATGAAAGTTAACAAGCTCTTTATTATTTTTGCATAGGTACTTTTCAAAGTTTTGCACTAGGCTTTTGAAAAAAATAAAATGGGCTTGGAATGTGGTCTAATACTGCGAGTTGTTTCTTTTTTAGTGGCTCTTTATGCTGTAAATCTTTTCATAGTTTGGGATTTACGATTTAATTATTTGTAAAAACTTCACAAATCAATCTAAATACATTTTATTTTTAACTGCGAACTTGAGTAAGTTATTTTGTTCATTTTCTAGTTCAAGTTTATTAGAAATATTTTTTCTGTGCGTTTTTACAGTGTGAGGTGAAGTAAAAAGTTTTCCGGCTATTTGCTCAGAATTAAAATTGGAAGCGATTAATTTAAGAATTTTTTTCTCTGTTTCGGTTAACCTTGAAAGTTTTTCTATCAAAGATTTATCAATAACAAATTTACTGAAATCGTTATTTAATTTGAGTTGTAAATTATCACTAAAATAAAAGGTATCATTAAAAATTGTTTCAATGGCAATAAATATTTCTTCTAAAATAAAATCTTTCAGTAAATAGCCATTAGCGCCAAGCTCACGTGCTTTATTAAAAACTGTTTCTTGATTTAACATGGTTAAGAAAAGTATTTTAGTTGATAGTTTTTTTTCGCGAACAACTTTACATACATCTAATCCTGACATGCCATGCATATCAATATCAAGAATGGCCAAATCTGGCCGGTTATTTAGTATGTAATTTAAAGCATCTAAACCATTATCAAATTCATGCAATAATTCTAAATTAGCATTGGTGCTTAAAACATTTTTTAATCCTAACCTAATAAGGTGATGGTCATCGGCAATAATTAACTTTATTATATTCATGTGTGTACAACTGTTTTTTTTAATTAACTACGTTGCTGCTTCTATGGGCAACTTTAGCTTTAGTTTTAGTAATGTACCTAAATGGTTTGTTTCAATTGTAATGTTTGCTTTGATAATTTTTGCACGTTCTTTCATAGAGCTTAAACCAATTGCCTTATTGTTTTTTTGTGATGAAATTCCAATTCCATTGTCTTGTATTTCTAATACTAAATAAGTATCTATTTTTTTTAGTGTTATGCGTATATTTTCTGCTTTAGAGTGTTTTATTGTGTTAGTCAACGCTTCTTGTACAATGCGATAAATATTAATTTTAACCTCATTACTTTTAATGAAAATATCGTCTAATTCATAGCTGAAAAACAAATTGCTTTTTTCTGCCTCTGTTATTAATTCAGTTATTAAATCTTTAATTGAAGAATCTATTATTTTAACTGGACTCAGATTATATGAAATAGCTCTTAATTTATTTAAAATTCTATCTATGCTTGGTTTGTTTTTTATTTCACTGTTCATTTTTAAATATGACAATTCTTGACCCAAATCATCGTGTAAATCTCTTGAGATTCTTTGTTTTTCTTCATCTTGCTTTTGTATAATTAGTTGTGCAAGTTTTATTGCATTTCTTTGCTTCAAATGATTATAACCTAAAACAATGCAACCAAATCCAATCAAGTAAAAACAATAGGCCCACCATGTTCTATAATATGGTGGTAAAATGGTAAAGCTGTAACTTATTGGCTTGTTCCAAACATCATACTGATTTGCCGCCCTTACTTTAAATGTATATGAACCTTCGCTTAAGTTACCATAGGTTACTTCTTTTTTGATGCTTATGGGTTCCCAAGCTTCATCATATCCTTCAAGCTTAGTTTGATACTTCACTAATTTGGGACGTGCTGGTTCAATAGCTGCAAATTCAAATGTAATGGTATTTAAATGATAGGGTAAAATAAGTTTTTGAGGCAAATTGTAAAATTTACTTAGACTGTTGAATTTGATGTCTCCAAATTGGAGTCTTTCATTTTTTCTTTCTTCATCGTTTAATGACTTATCCAACATCAGAAATTCTTGTTGAGCATCTAATTTATTATCGCTTTTATGATTGATTAAATTATACCAACAAATATTTTGTTGATTAATTTTAATACTTTGAAGTGTCAAGTTGAGTGGTTTTTTGTTTTTGTTTAAGGCATGGTAATCAAACCGAACAAGGCCTGTTCTGTCAGAGCCTGTTCCAACCCAGATTATTCCTTTGTTATCTTTGTACATGCCATTGCAGCCAAAATTTACATCATTTATAGGATAGCCTGTAGTTGAGTTGTAAATTTCAATTGTAGGTGAATAAGTACTTAATTGGCTATTGCTTAAATTATTAATTACAGGAATAGATGTCTCATACTGCTGCCCATCTGTTTCTTTGATATTTTCATATGATTTTTTTCTTTTAAAGTTAGTAAATACCCCTAAACCTTGATTAGTACCTAACACAATATGTTGTTCATTTGAAATTAGAATTTGAGTTACTACATTATTGGGTAAACCTTGTGTTGTGGTAAAATTCAAAAAACTTTTACCATCGTATCTACATGCCCCCGCATCGGTTGCTAACCAGAGGTTTTTAAATTTATCTTCGGTAATGCAGTAGATGTAATTATTTGCTAAACCTTGCTTAACTGTATAATTTGTGAAAAACTTACCATTGAAGCAACTTAAACCACCTCGTGTTCCAAACCAGATGTTACCCGCACTATCTTCATGCATGCAAAACACATAATTGTGCAAAAGACCTTGAGCAGTTGTGTAATTAAAAAACTTAATCCCGTCAAAGTAACTCACACCATTTTCCGTAGCAATCCAAAGATTTTCTTTATTATCTTTTATGCATACAGTTGTATTGTTATCTATTAAACCATTTTCTGTTGTATAATTTGTAATTTTTTTTCCGTCGTATAAACAAATGCCATTGCCGAGCATGCTAAAACCCAATTGCCCACTTTTGTTAAAAAATAGACAAGTAATATTTTTATTGCCAGGTAGCTTACTTAATTCCAAAAAAGATATGTTGTGACCATCAAAGATTGTTAATCCTTGATTATAGTCAGCAAAATACATTGTGCCGCTTTTATCTTCTAAAATACTTGTTATAAAATTATTTACTAAACCTTGTTTCTTGAGGTAATTAACAATTCCTTTTCCATTGTATAAATCAATTCCACCACCAAAGGTACCGAACCAAATGTTGCTTCTTTTATCTTCTAAAACAGAAGTAACGTTATTATTGCTCAGGCCTTGTTCAGTGGTAAAATACGTGAATTTCTTTTGGTCATAATAACAAACTCCTAATTCTGTAGCAAACCAAATGTTACCTTTACTATCGCCTGCAATGTGGTTTATTACTTTACTAGGGCCAATTTTATTATTTAGTTCTTTTATACATTTTGAAATAACTTTTGCATGCTCAATGAATTCTTTTTTAAGGATTAAATTGTGTTGGCAAGTTTTTAATTGGCAAGGGTTGTTCAATTGATTTGCATCAAATTGGTAAACTCCTCCACCATAAGTACCAAACAAAATATTGCCATCATTATCTTCGTAAATGCATTGTATTGTATTTCTGTTTAGCCCATGCATCTTTGAAAATCTAACGAAACCTTTAGCAATTTCTTTTTTATGTAAATCAAAATCGCTTCGAACTTTTAGATTATGATTACATGTATTTTTTAGGCAAGAAATATTTGTGTTTTTTATTGTATGGCTTATTACACCGCCATCATGTGTTCCAAACCATAAATTACCATTTTTATCATTTAAACTACTAATAATAATATTATCAGGAAGGCCATCTTTGTTGGAGTAATTTATGAAATTCATTCCATCAAATCGGCTGATACCTCCTTCGGTGCAAAACCATAAATTTCCATATTTATCTTCAGTTATGCTCCTAACAGCATTATTAATTAAACCTTGTTCCTGGGTAAAATTGATGAATGAATTTCCATTATAACAACTCACACCATCATTAGTGCCGAACCAAACATTACCATGTTTGTCCTCTATTATACTCCAAACAAGATTGTTTGCTAAACCATGTTCAGTAGTAAAATTTTTGAAATTTTTTCCGTCATAACGGCTTACACCGCCACTTCCAGTTCCAAACCAAAGATTACCATTTCTATCACATAAGCAACTTTTATCTCCTCTTGTAATAACATCTAAGGCCAAACCATCTCTTGTTGTTAAATTAGGCATATAACTATAGCCACTATAAATTCCGTAATCTGACTGAAGTTTTGTATTTTTTGGTAAATCGATGGTATATGTTTTACCTTGTTTGGCATTGACTGCAACTGGTGCCAAAATGCTTTCACTATTCATTTCTACACCAATTGCATTTTTTAAAGAACCAATAGTCAGTTTTTTATTGCTTTCAGACTTACTTTGTTGTTTGCAAGAATGAATTGAATTTATGAGAATAAATGAAAACGCAAACAGTAATACCCACCAAAATTTAATTCTTATTTTATGAATCATATTATTCTGTTAAATAACTTTTTTGATTTTTAACAATATGATGCAAAGGTATTGTTCTATCCTTATATTCTGCAAGAAGTTGGCGGTTGCGAAGCGTAAAAATTACTTCAAATATAAATCGTGCTAAGAAGCCTAAAGCTTGATTTGACCAATAAATCGTCAACTTTCTGTAAGTGCTCCTATATGCCATTTTAGCTTCAATCGACATAATAAAAGCGCAATTGACCATAAGTATTTTTGGACTGCTGAGTTGAGAATATCTCACAAACTTTGCTTTATTAACATCTTTTTGACCTTTTCCGAAGCACTTTTCACTGTCCTTTTCACGACATATTAACCAGTTCCCGACGCTTAGCCAACACCTATTTATGATTTTACCAATAAATAGTTTGATGTATTGCATCAACTTTTCATAATCATCCCTAAGTGTATTTCGTAATAAACCCATTAAATTTACTTTAATTACTGATGCAACGCTTTGTACATCTGAAGAGTCCTTATTTTTTTTGATAATTTTTTCAATTTGAACTACCAATCCAAAAAAATTTGTATTCTCATTGAATATTTACCTATCTCCAACAAAATAATTGAATGACAACTCAAATCCACCTCTTGCATATGTTGCAGGTGTTAGCTTAGATATATTGATGTCGTAGCTTAACCCAAATCTTAATTTTCGGCGATATTCATAATGTAAGCTTGGTATAATTGCATCGGCAAATCTATAATGAACGCCCCAGAGTAATGCTGATGATTTATTGACGTTTGTATTTCTAGAATCAAATCCCATTCTATAGCTTACAAGCATTCCTCCAATAATAGTAAAGTTTGGGCCTTGAATTTGAGTCAGTAAACTAGGCAAATAACATATATTGGTATTTTCGTTGCCAAATTCTCCACTTGCAAAAAGGTTATATCGGGAGTATAATTTTTCATTATCGTTTCCGTAAAAACTATTTTTGTTTTGCGAGAGATGAAAACCCGAAATGCCTATTTTATATTTATGATATTTATCTCGATTTACAATGTATGATAATCCAGTTGCAATTCTAATATTACTGAAAGTAGCTGCATTGCTCAGCTCGTTATTACTTAAGGAAGCATCGTAAAACTTACCGTTGTATTGCGCATCCCAACTCAAGTCATTTAATGAAATACTTTTTTGAACCCAACCAATTTGCAATCCAGCACCTAGCATCGTTGTTCGGTTTGTTTTTATTTTAGCAGACACTGTTGCTGCTACATTTCTTGTTCGTAGGTTAGCATCTCCAGCCTTATCAGCCATAAAGATTAAGCCACCCGACATGCTCATTTTATTTGTGGTAACTACACTTTTGTCAACCACAAAAACAGATGTTGTGTATGGGCTTGCAATACTATTCCATTGCTGTTTTGAGTTTGCACTTATCCGTAATCTTCCATCAGGCCCACCCGTTAAACTTGGATTAACGCTTGCCTCGTTTTGATAAAATTGGGTAAGGTGTTCGTCCTGTGCTACGGCTATTTTTGTGAAAATTAGAGTGCAAAAAACTATCAAATGTTTGTGTTTAAAATTCTTCATTTTATTTTATTTTACTAAAGTTATATTTCCTTTTTTATTGATTGAATTTCCAGCTATGTCAAATCCTGTGAGGTAGTAAACAAATACACCTGCATCTAGGTCTTTATTCCTGAATGAACCATCCCAACCTTCACTTTGATTTTGGGTTCTAAAAACCAGCTCGCCCCAACGATTAAAAATCGAAAACGTAAATTCTTTTACACTTCCGCGCACATAAACATTATCATTATTCCCATCTGAATTTGGCGAAAACGCTTCGGGTACAAATATTTCGTTTAACTTAATTTCAACAGCTATTATTACCTTTAAAAGATAAGCACATCCTATACTATCAGTACCAGTTACTTGATAGATAGTTGACTCTAGCGGTGATGCTATAACCGATGGACAATTATTACAACTTAAACCAATGGGAGGAGACCATTGATATGTATCTGCTCCAATAATTTGAAGATTAACAGAATCGCCAAGCTCAATCAAAGTATCATTGGCAATAAGTGAAACACCTGCTGCAGGGCTACTTGTAACTGTAACTTGAAATGACGAGGTACATGCATTTTGGTCAATAGCAGTTACTGTATAGTTGCCTGAAGAAAGGCCAGTTACAAAGTTGCCTGTGGCGCCATTTGACCAGCTGTAAAGATAATTGCCAGTACCACCTGTGGCAGTGGCCGTAGCAGTAGCGTTTGGTAATCCACAATTACCATTTACTGATGTGGCTGTTACCGCTGGAGGTGAAGCAAAACTAAGATTGAGTATTGCTGTTGAATCACATCCAGCAGCTGAACCTTTCGGAAAGAACTTAGTATAGGTACCTCCTG
>JBEIDK010000088.1:0-13471 GCA_040383485.1 Flavobacteriales bacterium | reverse complement strand
GGCCTTATTGTACTAATTTCAAGTAGCATCGGCATTAAACATTGCATATTTATTTTTTAGTTGGACTAATAAATAAATGCAATGGGTATTATTTTTTATCCAGGCACGGACAACTTTCTGCTTTTGGCGACTAGTCTAAAAACAAAACTACAAAAAAAGACAGGCTATAAACCTGTCTTTTTTACTATTTACTTTATTTCGTCATTGCGAGCCGTTTCGGCGAAGCAATTTCATTGATGTTAAAAATATTGCTTCACTATGTTCGCAATGACTCACTGAACTACTCTTGCACTGGAGCTTCGCCTTCTGCCGAAGCATCAGTTGATGTACTTTCTGGAGCATCAGTACCTTCAATAGGTTCTGAACCTTCAACACCTTCTTCTCCCTCAATTACCTCAGGCTCCTCTTCGTGATTTACCTTTGTAATAGCCGCAATTTCATCTGTTGCACGCATGTTTATTAACTTAACACCTTGTGTGGCACGACCCGTGACACGTAAACTAGCAATTGCCAAACGTATGGTTAAGCCCGATTTGTTGATAATCATCAAATCATGCTCATCAGTAACATCTTTAATGGCAATTAAGTTTCCAGTCTTCTCAGTAATTTTAATGGTTTTTACACCTTTACCACCGCGGTTGGTTACTTTGTATTCATCAATTTCTGATTGCTTACCAAATCCTTTTTGGCTTACCACCATTACGTTTGCCGATTTATCAGAAACGCAAATCATTCCAATTACTTCATCATTCGTTTCGGCAATACGCATACCACGCACACCTATTGAGTTACGACCCATTGGGCGCACTTTACTTTCGTTGAAACGAACCAACTTACCAGCTTTCGAAGCCAACATTATTTCGTTGGTTCCGTCTGTTAGTTTTGCTTCTAATAACATATCATCATCATTGATGTTGATTGCGTTGATACCGTTTTGACGTGGACGAGAATAAGCTTCTAAAGTAGTTTTCTTGATGGTACCTTTTTTGGTACACATGATGATGAAGTTATTTTTCAAATACTCTACATCCTGCAAATTCTTAACATTGATATAAGCACAAACTTTATCGCCTTGCTCAATATTTATTAAGTTTTGGATAGCACGTCCTTTGCTTGTCTTATTTCCTTCAGGCACTTCATAAGCACGCATCCAGAAACATTTTCCTTTCTCTGTAAAGAACAATAAATAGTTATGCGTGCTAGCAGTAAACATTTGCTCTAAGAAATCAGCATCGCGGGTAGCACTGCCTTTGCTGCCAACACCGCCACGGTTCTGAACCTTAAATTCATTCAACAAAGTACGTTTGATGTAACCCATACGTGAAATGGTTATCACAACTTCTTCATCGGCAATCATATCTTCGATGCTCAAATCTGCACTGCTGTATTCTATTTGAGTTTTACGTCCATCACCATACTTAGTTTTAATTTCTAATAACTCGTCTGTGATAATCTTGTAACGTAATACCTCATCATTTAAAATGCTATTTAAGTACGCTATCAATTTCATTAACTCATCATACTCTTCCTTAATTTTATCACGTTCAAGACCCGTTAATGCTCGTAAACGCATTTCTAAAATAGCTTTCGCTTGAATTTCACTTAAACCAAAGCTTGAAATTAATCCTTCTTGTGCAATGGCTGGTGTTGCTGCATCACGGATTAATTTAATAACAGCATCTAAATTATCTAATGCAATTAAATAGCCTTCTAAGATGTGTGCACGTTTTTCGGCTTGTGCCAACTCATATTTGGTACGACGAACAACCACTTCGTGACGGTGCTCAACAAAATACACAATCATGTCTTTCAGGTTAAGCATCATCGGACGACCCTTAACCAAGGCAATGTTGTTTGTACTAAATGAAGTTTGAAGTTCAGTGTATTTAAACAAGTTATTTAAAACAACATTGGTAATGGCATCACGTTTAATTTCGTAAATAATACGCATACCATCACGGTCACTCTCATCAAAAATATTGCTGATGCCCTCAATCTTTTTATCGTTTACTAAAGCTGCAGTTTTTGCAATTAGTTCCGATTTATTTATTTGATAAGGAATTTCAGAAACAATAATTCGTTCGCGCCCATCGGCTTTTACTTCTATGTTTGCTTTGGCACGCATCACAATACGTCCACGACCTGTTTCGTAAGAATTTTTTACACCTTCATAACCGTATATGATGCCACCAGTAGGGAAATCTGGAGCCTTTACATATTTCATCAAACCAGCAATATCAATATTTCTGTCTTCGATGTATGCAACTGTAGCTTCAATAATTTCAGTTAAGTTGTGTGGCGCCATATTGGTAGCCATACCTACTGCAATACCCGATGCACCATTCAGCAATAACTGAGGAATACGTGTTGGTAAAACAGTTGGCTCTTCTAAGGTATCGTCGAAATTTAATCTGAAATCAACAGTATCTTTGTCAATATCCGCAAGCATTTCTTCGGCAATCTTACGCAAGCGAACCTCAGTGTAACGCATTGCTGCTGGCGGATCGCCATCTACACTACCAAAGTTACCTTGCCCATCTACCAACATATAACGCAAACTCCATTCTTGAGCCATACGCACCATAGCATCGTAAACGCTGCTATCGCCATGTGGATGAAATTTCCCTAAAACCTCACCTACAATACGCGCACTTTTTTTATGAGGTTTATTGCTAGCTACACCCAATTCATGCATACCAAATAAAATACGACGATGAACTGGTTTTAATCCATCGCGTACATCAGGCAGAGCCCTACTTACAATTACCGACATAGAATAATCTATGTAGGCCGTTTTCATTTCTTCTTCTATGTTAATTGGAATGATTTTTTCTCCGCCTTCTTCAGCCATAATTTATCTTATTTTTTTGAGAAGTCGAAAGTAGAATAAATTGTGAGATAATGGGGTGTTGAAATGTTAATATTTTTCAACAATAATTGAGCTATTCACAATAAAAATTTTGGCTGAGCTATTGTCAACTCTAAAGTCAAACTTTCTTGGTCAAATAATCATAAAATCGGCTCATAAAGTTTGTGCTTTCTTTGAACGGCTAACCTTTTTCTATTTCCTAAAAAAGTCAATTGTAATTTCAATGGCCTTTTTAGCGTTAAAGGGTAAGTCCTTATCAGTGAAAGGATGCTTAACTTCAAAGGTATGTCCAGCTCCCTCTAACATTATCAATTCGGAGCTAGAATTGGCTTTATGTAATTCTATGGCATCACTCAGATTTACTGCTTCGTCAGTTGTTCCATGAATAATTAAAAACGGAATAGTTAAACTTTTGGCTGCTTTACAAATATCAAGTAAAGATTCATTTTCTTTTATACAGTTATAAAATTGTAGATAAAGTGGCATTTGCTGCTTAGTGCGCCCATTTAATGTATATACAACACCTTTACTTTTCCATGTTTCAATTGTTTTGTTATTGTTTCTATGAACAATATCGCTAACTGCTGCCCAAGTTGTAATTTTTGAAATTGATGAATTTTGAGAAGCCTTGAGAATTGAAATTCCTCCTCCACGGCTATGCCCTAAAAGAAATATTTTACTTTCATCAATTTCAATGTTTATTTCTTGAAATTTTTTTACCCAATTTATAATCAGCTCCAAATCGTTTAACTCTTTAAGGTAATTATTATTCCCAAAAGTTTCTAAATCATTAAATTCAACAGGGTTTTCAATGGTTGTGCCATTATGTGAAAAATTAAATTTTACGAATACAAAATCATTTTGAGCAAAAATTTTGGCTACTTTGTTGAAATGTCCCCAATCTTTAAATCCTTTAAAGCCGTGAGAGAAAATAATTATTGGCTTGGCTATTTTATTGGCATTATAGCATACATCTACTAATATTGGCTTACCTTCTGAACCTTTAATAATAATATTTTTTAATTCGTTAATCATTTCGCTAATAAATGAAATAAACTTAAACGCTAACTATAAATATTTACAATTTCTAAAAGTGAAGCTATTAAATGAAAATGTTGAAGAAATGTAATTATAATTTTCATACTCAAACTTATTTTTATAAAAATTAATTAGGGTTCTCTTTTGCAATCTTTGCTCTATTTTCTTTTAAAATTTATGCTCAAATAGCACCTGATAATATAACGATAAAAATACTTTGGATGAATCGAAACCATTTATTTTCAATGATAATGATACTGCACTTAAAGGTATTGAGGTTGGTATTCTGAATAAGTTTAATAAACCCAGAATACGGATTAGAAATTCTATTACAACGTAAAACCCCATTAAAATATGAAGTAAACAACTTTTTATCATGCATCATATCATCAATATTATTTATTCGTAAAAGTTTTTATTTTATTGGACTTTGGCGTTTCACTACGAACCTCTAACGCGTAATCTGGGTTTATAATTTTCAAAATAAATATTTAAAACTAATGAGGTACTATTGCCACATTGAACCCTACTATTTGATAATTAATAAATACTGATTCTATCATTTAACACATATTTAATTTATGATTTTTTAATCTACTTTCGCACAAAAAAGTTTTTTGATTTATGAAAATTCCTCAGAAAAAAGAAATATTAAAAGAATTTTTTCATGCTGCCTTTTCAGTAGATAATGTTGTTTTTGGATTTGACGAAAGCGATTTAAAAGTATTACTTATATATAGAGGTGCTGAGCCATTTAAAGGTAAGTGGGCATTGCCAGGCGATTTGGTTTACTTAAAAGAAAATCTTGAAATAGCAGCACAAAGAGTATTGTATGACTTAACGGGATTAGACAATATTTTTATGCAACAGTTTCATACTTTCGGGAACGTCTCTCGACACCCGTTTGGAAGAGTAATTACTGTTGCATATTATGCATTAATAAAAATTGGCGATTATGATATAAATGCTTCTTCATGGGCAGAACAGGCTAAATGGTTTTCTGTAAACGATTTGCCCGACTTGGCCTTTGACCATGATGAAATTCTAGAATTTGCCAAACAAAGTTTCATGGAAAAAGCAAGAAGGCAACCAATAGGATTTGAATTATTACCTAAACAGTTTACCCTTACTCAAATACAACATTTATTCGAAGCAATTTTAGAATCAAAGTTCGACACCAGAAACTTTAGAAAAAAAATACTTTCAATGAATTTATTAATTGATACTAAAGAATTAGAAAAAGGGAAAGCCAACAGACCCGCAGCGTTGTATAAATTTGATTTAAAAAAATATGAGAAACTGCAAAGTTCAGGCTTCACTTTCGATTTGTAATCACGAGCTACAAATTCTAATATAAAAACAAGCTAATTTCTTGTTCATTAGCAAATAGAATATTACATCTTACTTACCATTTCTATTTTTAAATACTTTGCAGTATAACTTTCTTTGTTCTTGATTATCTGTTCAGGTGTTCCAGTACAAACTATATTTCCACCACTGCCTCCACCTTCTGCACCAAGGTCTATGATGTAGTCGGCTACTTTTATAATATCCAAATTATGTTCAATAATTAAAACCGTATTTCCTGATTCTACCAACCTATTTATAACTTCCAATAATATTCTAATATCCTCGAAATGTAAACCAGTGCTTGGTTCATCTAAAATATAAAATGTATTTCCAGTGTCACGCTTACTCAGTTCTGTAGCTAGTTTAATTCGCTGTGCCTCTCCTCCGCTCAATGTTGTACTTTGTTGGCCTAGTGTAATGTAGCCTAGCCCTACATCAGCAATAGTTTGTATTTTATGTAAAATAGATGGGATGTTTTTAAAGAAAACGCAAGCATCCTCTATGGTCATATTAAGTATATCGGATATAGATTTTGAATGATATCTAATTTCTAATGTTTCCCTATTAAAACGCTTGCCGTTACACTCTTCACAAACAACATGTACATCAGGTAAAAAATTCATCTCAACACTTTTTAAACCAGCACCTTGGCATGTTTCACATCGTCCACCTTTCACATTAAATGAGAACCTTCCTGCTTTATAGCCTCTTATTTTTGATTCTGGAATTTCTGCATACAAATTCCTAATTTGAGAAAAAACATCTGTATAGGTTGCAGGGTTACTCCTAGGTGTTCTTCCAATGGGAGCCTGGTCTATTTCAATAACCTTATCAATATGCTCAAGGCCTTCAATCTTTTTATATTGTAATGGTTTTTTTACCGAGTTATAAAAATATTGATTCAGTATAGGATATAAAGTACCAGTTATTAATGAGGATTTACCGCTGCCTGAAACGCCAGTAACACAAATTAATTTGCCCAAAGGAAACTCTACTGAAATATTTTTTAAGTTGTTACCAATTGCTCCTTTCAACAGTAATGTTTTACCATTTCCTTTACGACGAATTTTAGGGATAGCAATATTTTTTAAACCATTTATGTATTCCGCAGTTAGTGAGTTTTGATTTAAAAATTCTTGCGGAGTGCCAAAGGCAACAATTCTACCGCCATGTATTCCCGCCTTAGGTCCAACATCTATAACATAATCCGCAGCTTCTATCATTTCTTTGTCGTGTTCAACAACAATAACTGTGTTACCAATATCACGCAAATTCTTAAGCGACTCAATCAATTTTGTATTGTCTCGTTGGTGCAAACCAATACTTGGTTCATCTAAAATATATAAAACACCAACCAATTGACTACCTATTTGAGTAGCCAATCTAATGCGCTGCGCCTCTCCACCGCTAAGGGTTACAGAACTTCTATTCAGTGTTAAATAATCAAGACCAACATTGAGTAAGAAAGAAATTCTTGCACGAATTTCTTTTAAAATTTCGCTTGCAATAATGTTAGTTCTCTTATCTAGTCTGCTTTCAATTGTTTCAAAAAAAACATGTAGCTCTTTTATGTTCATTTCCGAAACTTCTGCAATGTTTTTGTTGTCAATTAAAAAATAGAGTGATTCCTTCTTAAGTCTCGTTCCATTGCATTTTGGACAAACTATTTTGTTCATGAAACTTTCTACCCATCGGTCAATAGTTTTAGAGCTTAACTCTTCTTGTTGCCTTACCAAAAAATTAATGATACCTTCAAACGTGCCATTTTTGCTATGTGTGGCATCATTTTGCATTTTAAAAACTTCGTCACTACCATATAATAAAATAGAAAGGGTATCGTCTTCAATTTCAGAAATCGGTGTATCTAAAGTGAAATTATAAACTTTGCCAATACCTTCAATTTGAGCAAAAATCCAAGTGTTTTTATACTCTCCCAATGGAGCAAGGCCTCCTTTTTTAATTGATAATTTAGGATTGGGAATTATTTTTTGCTGGTCTATTTCACTTACGTAACCAAGTCCGTTGCAATGGTGACAGTTACCTTGTGGTGAGTTAAAAGAAAATATATTTGGAGCAGGGTCGTCATATGAAATGCCCGTTGTAGGACATATTAGGTGTCTACTGAAATGTTTAACATCATTGTTCGAATTGTCTAAAACCATTACGGTTCCTTTGCCAAATTTCATAGCTATGCGCAGGGCATCATTTAACCTTTGCTTTTGCGATTCATCTACTTCAATTCTATCAACAACAATTTCAATATGATGAGTTTTGTAACGGTCAACTTGCATTTTCGGCTTGAGTTCTTCCACCTTGCCATTTATGCGTGCACGCAGAAATCCTTGTTTCATGGTTTGTTCAAACAACTCTCGATAATGACCTTTGCGCGATTTTACAACTGGGCCAAGCATTGAAATTTTCTTACCTCTATATTTGTTAAGAATTAATTGTATGATTTGGTCATCACTGTATTTAACCATTTTTTCGCCTGTTTCATAACTTACTGCTTCTCCTGCACGTGCATACAGCAAACGAAGAAAGTCGTATATCTCAGTTATGGTGCCCACTGTAGAGCGTGGATTTTTATTTACAGTTTTCTGTTCAATAGAAATTACCGGACTCAATCCAGTAATTTTATCTACATCAGGACGTTCCAAATTTCCGAGAAACTGACGGGCATATGATGAAAAACTTTCGATATACCTACGCTGACCCTCAGCATAAATTGTATCGAATGCTAATGATGATTTACCGCTACCACTAAGCCCAGTTATTACCACTAATTTATTACGAGGAATAATAACATCTATATTCTTTAAATTGTGAACACGAGCACCAATTACCTCTAATATTTCTTGCTCTTCAACTAAATACTCTTCCATAATTTTTGAATGTGCAAAGCTAATTTTTGAATTGTAAAAAAAATTGGATTAGTTTTAAAAGGAGAATCGCAATTCAAGTAAGCTCAACAATTTTAAGATCAACAAAAAACAGAATATTAATGTTTTTAAACTATGAAATAATAAATTCGTAGTTGTTAAAGGACAAAAAAAACGGAACTTTTATGTTGAGTTTTTTATTATTTAATTGCCATGGCCTTTTATTGGCTTGCCTCTTTTTGGAGCAAAAATACTACCAGGTATTTCTTTTTGTGTTGCTTCAATAACTAGGCTTGAATTGATATTTCTACTATTCAATTTTAATTTGCTTTCATTTCCTTTAGAAGGTTTCAATGGAAGTATTCCATCTCCAGCCAATGCGATAGATTGTATGAATGAAAATAAAATAAATAAACTTGTTTTTAAAATTAGACTTTTCATACTAATTTATTTTGAGTAAATGTATATTAAAATTATGCCAAATAAAAATTTACTTTAATTGTTCAGTTTTTACAAACTCAATTGCTTCATTTAAATTTTCAACAATATTTAAAATTGAATCAAGTTGAGAAATTGAAATCAATTTTTTTACTGATTCACTAATATTACATAATACAAATACACCACCGGCATTTTTACATAATCTATTTGCTACCAAAATAGAACTCAAGCCCGAAGAATCGCAATATTTTGTTTTTTCTAAATCAATGATAATATTTTTAAATCCCTCTGCATTAAGCACAACCAATTCAGATTTTAGATTAGGAGAAATAGTGCTATCTAACCTTTCTGTAAGGCTTTGAATCGTCGTGTAGCTATCTTTTTTATCTATATTAAAATTCATTTCAGCAAAGTTTATTATTTATTTGTATGGCAAATCTAAGAAAACAACTTTGTAATAAGCAAATCATTTTTGTTGAAGTTTCAATAAAATTGTTTTTTTGATTAATGGATAGCTAAAAGAACAGTTCTGAAATATTCATTATTCCAAAATTTTCAAAGAGCAGTTAGAAAATGAATATTAGAAATGGCAATTGAAAAGCAAATAATTAAACCCAGATTATGCGTTAGAGGTTCGTAGTGAAACGCTAAAGCCTAATAAAAATCTGAACTTTTGCGAATAAATCATATTGAATATATGATGCATGAGGAAAAGATGTATATTTCATATTTTGAAGAGATTTTGCGTTGTAATAGAATTACTAATGCATATTCTGGGTTAAAGAAAAGCGGAGTAATTAATTTTGTCTCGCTTTTTTGTTTGAATTTTATCCTAATGCTATTAAGGAGTTTTTTTGTTCTTAAAAGTTCTTTATGCCTTTTAAACTCTATTTTAAAGAAGTTTTCTTAATTAAGACCTTTTGAATGAAACCTCCTACAACTCTTCCGTTTCTTCGGAATGATTAAGGTAAGTCTCCTACTAAAGTCCCCTTCCTCCGGAAAGTATAAATGAAAGGTCCTAAAAATTTACTATTACTTCAGAAAGTTCTTGCTTATTTGATTATTGTAATTCTAACAATTCTTTATTTGAATCATTTTCTGATTTTACTTTCTTGAATTTATGCTGATAAACTAAATTAATAACAAAACGATAATTGGTATTGTATCGATGAATTTTTTTTTATAAGTTTACAATTCATTTTTTATTTAATAAATCAAATTTTTATTCCATGATATATTTCTACTCTCTTAAAACCTTTCTGTTTGTTGCATTTGCATTGATTATTAATGTATATCATGTACACGCACAACCAACAGTTTTTGGTATAACGGACTAAGGACTACGCTCTGCTAAAAGTCAATCTCTGATTAACAAACAGATTAGGTTCAGGAATTATAATCGTAACAGAATACTACCAGGAAAAAGAAATTAAAAATAATAATATGGGACTAGTTTATGCAAATATAGAATTAATAAATGCAGCCGAAAAGGTAATGGCAAAGCGTCATTTAATTGGCGATGATGAAGTAAATAGCATTCGTTTAAACATGTTAGTTGATAGTGGTGCTTATATGATGGCTATTAATGAAACCATTTGCCAACAGCTAAACCTTACACCAACTGGTAAGCGCAAAGCACAAATGGCAGACAGTTCTGTAGTTGAGTATGATGTTGTTGGTCCAATTGAAGTTAGGTTTAAAAACAGAGATACAACTTGTAATGCCCTTGTTTTACCGGGGGATAGCGAACCATTATTGGGTGCTATTCCGATGGAGGAAATGGATGTGTTGATTCATCCTTTGCGTCAAGAGTTGATAGTGAATCCCGAACACCCTAATTTTGCGCAACTAAAAATGAAATAGTCTGATATCAACCAACTCATCCTAGTTGTTCGTACTCTCTAGACTACGGACCGCTAAAAGTCAATCTCTGATTGACAAACAAATTAGGTTCAAGAATAATAATAGTAGAAGAATACTACCAATAAAAGAGAAGAGAAAGTAATATGAAAAAGAATAATTCTAGAAAAAAGCTGTTCGATGTAACATCAATTAAGAATGCCAATAGCAAACCTTTTGCTGCAAGTATTTTTTGTGGAGCCATTAGTTCAAAAGAAGACGCATTAGTAATCCAAAAAAAGTTACGCAATGAGTGGAAATAATATACAAATAGATACAAATATTGCCATCTATTTATTGGATGGTGATGTTGCTTTGTCTGAATTTTTAGAAGGCAAAAATGTATATATTTCTTTTGTTACTGAATTGGAACTATTGGGATACAAAAAGCATACTAAAAATAGTTTAGGCATCATTCATTCACTTATTGAAAGCTGCACTATAGTTGATATAAATTCGGAAATAAAAAAGTATGTTGTAACGATTAGAAATAATCACAAAATAAAATTACCAGATGCAATAGTTGCAGCAACTTCTTTATACTTAAATACCTTATTAGTAACTGCAGATAAGGGTTTTGAAAAAATAAAAGAAATAAATGCTGCCATTTATGAAAAATAGGGTCTCCCGTTGTCCGCAGTCTCTGACCACGAACTGCTAAAAGTCAATCTTAGATTGACAAACAAATTAGGTTCAGGAATAATAATAGTAACAGAATACTACCAATAAAAAGAGAAAATAGAAATGCAAATAATAATAGAGCCACATACATTGCAACGTGCTGCTGAGCGTGGTGCAGATGAAAGCGAAATTATTGATGTGCTTACAAATGGTATAGAAATAGATGCAAAACAAGGAATATTAGCAAAATCAATGACATTTTTGTTTCAACAAATAAGAAACAATAAATACTATGAGCAAAAAAGAATTGATGTTTTTTACATCATAGAAAATGATAAAATAATAACAGTAACAGTTTATGTTTTTTACGGAATATTTGAATAAATAAATTTAATAATTAAAACAATGACAATACACTACGACTCTAACACTGATATGCTTTATTTAAGATTAGAGCAACAGCAACAAGCGGTAACAAACAAACGTGTTACCGATGATATAGTACTCGACATGGGTGAAAATGAGAAAATAGTAGGAATAGAAATAATGGATGCTTCCAAGCATATTAATTTGGAGTCATTGTTTCCTATTAACTATTCAAAAGCTGGTTAAAATGTCCTCAGTTGTCAATTGTCTCTGACTACGAACTGCTAAAAGTCAATCTCAGATTGACAAAACAGATAAGGTTCAGGAATAATAATAGTAACAGAATATTACCAATAAAAAGAGAGAGAAAAATTAAATAAAAGAAAAAAACAGATAAGATGTACAATAATGTAATAAATATAGACAATGAAATATTGGGTGGTACCCCGGTATTTAGCGGTACAAGAGTGCCTTTGAAAAATTTGTTTGATTATCTTGAAACAGGAGAAACTGTAGAAGGTTTTTTAGAAGATTTTGATGGTGTAAGCAAAGAACAAGTAATAAAAATATTAGAAATTTCAGAGAAATTATTAAACACTAATTCATACATTTTCAATGAAAATATTGCTTGACGAATGTGTTACTAAAAAGTTGAAGAAGCATTTTGCACTTCATCAAGTTTTTACAGTTGCAAATATGAATTGGCTTGGGATGAAAAATGGAAATTTGATGAGAAAGGCAATTAATGAAGGGTTTGATATTATATTGACAATTGATAAAAATTTACAGTTTCAAAATAATATGATTGAATATAACATATCCATCGTAATTTTTCATTGCGAAAACAGCAAAATTGAAACACTCATTCAGTTTATTCCTGAATTTGAAAATCAACTTACATCATTTGAAAAGGGGAAGGTTTATACAATTGAAAAAACTATTTAAAGAAGTGTTTGCATTTAACATAAGTCCAGCAGCTAAGAAGGAAATTAAAAGAATAATTTACCAGAACCTAGATACAATAATTGAAAGATGGAATACAAATTTTAAAATCACAAAAGATGATAGCAACACATAACATTAAAAATATTGAGTTTAGAAATGACCTGATGATATTGGAAATTGATGATAAGAAAATGGAGTTTTCATTAGATAAAGTTTCTCCAAAATTGAAAGGAGCAACTGATATTGAAAGAAGTTTTTATAAAATATCACCATCAGGTTATGGTATTCATTGGGTATTGATAGATGAAGATTTATCAGTTGAAGGACTGTTGAATAATTCATGAGTTCCCAGTTGTTCGTAGTCTCTGACTACGGACTGCTAAAAGTCAATCTCAGATTGACAAACAAATTAGGTTCAGGAATAATGATAGAAACAGAATTATAACGATTAGAAAAAAAAATTAAAATGGGATTAACTTATTCAACAATAAAACTAAGCAACCCGCGCTTGCCTGAATTAAAATGCATTGAACTTAAAGCGTTAGTTGATACCGGTGCCTTAATGCTATGCATACCACAAAGTATTGCGCATCAACTTCAATTAGAAGAACTTGATAAACGACCCGTTACAATTGCCGATGGCACATCACATCAAGTTCCTTATGTGGGACCATTAAGAGTAGATTTTGAAAATCGATTTTGTTTTGTTGGTGCTATAGTAATTGGTGATGAAACATTATTAGGTGCGGTTCCTATGGAAGATATGGACTTAGTGGTTCATCCAGCAACACAGAAACTAATGGCCAATCCAATGCATCCGAATAAACCTAGCTATACAATAAAATGAACAGTTGTCCGTAGTCTCTAACTACGAACTGCTAAAAGTCAATCTGAGATTGACAAAACAAAAATGACTTAAGAATTAAAAATGATTAAAAGAGTTTATTTAGATACATCAGTAGTTGGAGGCTATTTCGATAAGGAATTTGCTGAATCTACTATGCCGCTTTTTGAAAATGTAAAGGCAGGTAAAACAACATTAATAGTATCTGATTTGCTAGTC
>JBEIDK010000087.1:0-13507 GCA_040383485.1 Flavobacteriales bacterium | reverse complement strand
GTGAGGACCCTACATTATTTAATCCTGAAATTTTCAATAAGCAAAGATTAACGGTTTCTCCTATTGTTATTATTATTGGATTCATTGTTGAAATTTATGCAATAATGAAAAAACCGAAAACTGAAAATAAGTCTATTTAACTTTCAATAAAGTTATCTATTATTTCTGAACACCTTTTAAGTCTTTTATTTAAATCACCTGAAATTATATAATAATTGGCGTTAGATAAGTCTAATTCTCTTTTATACCAATTAAATAAAAAGTTCCTCATTTCCAATGAAGAGTGTTCTCTTAATTTGTCAAATTCCCAGTCAATATCTACGTCACATAAAAAGTGAATATCATAATTACTTGCCGAATAATTCTCTTTTATAATAGGCAGTTCTAAATTATAAGAATTCAATGCCCATATCTTTATAACTAGTAAATTAGTGTCACAGAATAAAAATTTATTGCATTTTTTAGCCCAATTAGTTTCACTATTTAATTGATTTGCTGCAATTTCTTCTAAATCTTTAATTGTGTAAGCTCTTTCAAGATTTTCTAAATATTCACGCGCAAATTCAGGTACAAACACATCACAATACTTATTAGCTAATTGCATAGCCAAAGTTGATTTTCCGCTTGATTCAGGACCAATTATCGCAATCTTAATTAATTTATTCATTGAACAATCTTCAAAGATTTTCTCCATTCATAAAACCCAAAAATTGCTAACACAACATACACAAAAAACAAAACAGAAGTAACTCTTAGGCCTTTTGAAAAGGATACATACCCGGAAATTAAATCAATAACAATCCAATATGTCCAACTTTCTAATTTCTTTTTTGCCGTAATAAATGTTGCATACAAGCTAAAGATGAAGATTGGTGCATCTAAATATGGCATTGATATATCTGAATGATTACTTGCAATAAACGATAATATTAATGAAACAATTAACAATGTAAAAATAGAAAGAAAGTTATAGCCAAAGCTATTTTTTGTTACTAGAAATTTGGTTTCATTTTTTTGCCAAAAAATCCAGCCATAAATACTTAGGATTAAATAAAATATTTGCAATATTGACTCTAAATATAAATGTACATTAAAATATAAGCCCATATAAATCAGTGTGCTTAATATAGAAATAGGCCAACACAAATAGCATTGCTTTGCTGCTAAAACAACATAAAAAATGGCCGAAAGTGCAGCAATAAATTCTAAAATAATGTTTACATTCATTATATCCAAAACTGAATAAATCTTAAAATTAATCTGATAAGTTGCAAAGCAAATAATAATCTGTATACTTGTTCTATCTAAATATTATAACAATAAATGAAAAAGTTTGTAATCACTTTAACCGTAGCCATCATTTCTACATCTACAATTTTATTTGCTCAAAAAGTAAAAAAAGAAAAAGTTTTAGAAGGCATTACTTATGAGATAAATGTTCAAGAAGAGAATCCTAAAAAAACTCCAAAAGCCATTCCTGATGTATTAAAGTTTAAAGGAGGTAAGTTAAGTAGTGATTTAATGGATGAAAAGTATTCATTTAAAAAAGCAGAATTCACTTACGTAATTGACTCAACAGATGTTGAAAATATTAAGACTCACTTTAATTGTGACATGGTAAATGAAAGCAATGAAACTTTAAAGTGGGATGGTGATATTGAAGAGGATGCCGTTGAAGGTAAAATACTTTGGATGAAAAAAGATAATAAAACCAAATCGGATGTTATTAAAAAATCATATTCCTTTAGTGGAGGAATTAAAAAGAAGAAGTAACATCAATTTATAAAAAGAGGCTGTCTCAAAAGTTACAATTGCTAATCATTATGGCAAATGCCATAGCGCGATGCAGCAACAAATCCAAAATTGACAATTGTTGTTAATTTAAAATTCAATAAATAAGTATTTTTCAGGGATGCTGATATAAATTCAGCAAGACAAAACGGACTTTTGAGACAGCCTATTTTATTTGCATTACTTAATTAATTTTGTTTTTAAATAGGCATTCAAAAACAGAGTGCATAATATAACACCAGTTCCAATATAAAACTGAAGGTTCATCTTTTCCGATTCACCAAAAATCATCCATGCAAAAATAATTGTATAAACAGGCTCTAAATTAATTGCTAGAATTACTGTAAATGATTTTATATGTTTTAAAATTTTGGCAGTTGCAATAAATGGAAAAGCAGTACATACTGAAGCTAATAAGGTTAACCATAGCCAATCTTTAACGCCAGCATTCATTATACTTAAGCTAAAATTGGTATTAAAAATAATGAATGGTGATAATAATATTACACCACCCAATAATTCATAGAACGAGAACATTAATGGAGTGTAATTTTTACTAATTTTTCCATTTATTGTTGTAAAGGCTGCCGAAAAAAAAGCAGAAACAACGCCCATCAATAAAGCATATTCATATCCAGGCTGAAAATTAAATATATAAGCTATGGCTAGTATAACAATAATTCCAATTATATATTGATAAATAGGTGTTCTTTCCTTAAATAATAATGGAGTCAATATTGCATTAAAAAAGGTTGAGGTACTTAGACAAATTACCGCAATTGAGACTGTAGATATTTGTATGGTACGATAAAAAAATATCCAATGTAGCGCAATCAAAAAACCAACTAAGAATAATTGGATTATTCGTTTTCGATTAATAACTAAAGATTCCTTACTGATAATGATTGCTATTAAAATAAATATTATTGTTAACCATATTCTTGCCCATACAAGTGGCACAGCATGTATATTTATTAGTTTCCCAATTATGCCTGTCCAACCCCAAATAAAAACTACCAAATGCAATAGCAAATGATGTCTATATGAATCGAAATATTTACTCTCTTTCATACAGTTATTGTTTCACTAATGAAGCAATTACGTATGCTGCTAAAGCCGCAACAATACCTATAAAAGTTACTCGCAATGCACCTTTTATTGGTTGCTGTCCAGTCAATTTACTTTTGTAGTAGCCAAAAATAAATAAGCAAACAATTGTTATTGCAGCTGAAAAGCGCAAACCCATAATCGTATTTGATGTAAACATATATCCCATCAATGGAATTATACCTCCAACAATATATGCAATGCCTATATTAAATGCACTTTTCGTGGCTCGTTTGGCATCCGGCTTTTCTAATCCAAGTTCAAATTTCATCATAAAATCGACCCATTTTTTTTCATCTTTTGCCAATTCATCTGCAATTATATTTTGTGATTCCTCGCTTAGTCCATATTCCTTAAAAACATCTCTTACTTCTTGTTTCTCAAACTCATATTTTGTGATTATTTCTTCGTACTCTCTTTTTTCTTCCGAGTTATAATGGTCAATTTCTGTTTGGCCTGCAAGGTATCCTCCTAAGCCCATTGCTATAGAACCAGCAGATATTTCAGCAATACCAGCAATTAAAATTAGATGGTTATCACTCAATACTCCGCTCAATCCTGCAGCCAATGCAAAAGGTACAGTTAGACCATCACTCATTCCAATAACAACGTCTCTTACAACTTCGCTTTGGCTAAAATGTTTTTCGTGATGCATAACTTATTTTCAATTGTTTTTAAAAACAAAGTAAAGAAAAATTAAATTTGAATATTATTTTCAGAACATTCAAATCAATAAAATAATTGGGTACACAAATGGAAATAGTTACTCCACATCAGGCGCTAGCAAAAGCATACAAGTACTGTGCTTATCAAGAAAGATGTCAGCAAGAAGTAAGAAACAAATTATATGGCTTTCAGCTTGCTGAAGAAGTGGTGGAAAATATACTTGTAAAACTTATTGAAGAAAACTTTCTAAATGAAGAGAGATTTGCAATCACTTATGCATCGGGTAAATTTAATGCAAATAAATGGGGTAAGACAAAAATAAAAATTAGTTTGAAACAAAAAGGCGTGAGTGATTATTGCATTAAAAAAGCATTGTTGCAAATAAATAATATAGAATACATTGAGCTGATTGAAAAACTTATAAAAACAAAAAGTAAAACCTTAAGTGAACAAAACAAATTTATAAAGGCAAAAAAACTTCATAATTACCTGCTTTCAAAAGGCTTTGAAAACGAAATAGTCATATCTAAGGTAAAAGAAATTTTAAAGCTGTAGCTTAGTTCTTAACATCAACCCAAACATGCTTAAATTTACATGCTAAAAACTCCTCATCAAGCTTTACATAAACATTTTTTCGCTTCTTAATAATCCAATCGTTTATTGCTTTATTTTGTTTCAGTTGCAAAGCAATGTTACTAATTCTCTGATAATCTTCACGTAAGTTAGCAACATGAGGGGTACTTCGTGATTTTAACTTTAATAATTTATATGATTGTTTACCATCGGGATTAGGTAATTTTGTTGGTTGTGAAACCTCTCCTACTTTTAGTTTATCAATTACAAAAAATGTACTCGGGTCTAATTCTTCAACTTCGAAATTTGATGTACCACTTTGTGGATTAATAATCAAACCTCCACTTGTTTTTCCTCCTTCATCGTCACTAAATTTTTCTGCTGCCTCTTCAAAGGTTATTGTTTTATCGCTTATTTGTTTGTAAATACTATCTAACTGCATTTGTGATTTTTGCATGTCGGCAGATGATAATTTTGGTATCATTAATATGTGTCTTACATTAATCATTTCTCCTCTTCTTTCAACTAATTGCAAAATATGATAACCAAATTGAGTTTCGACAACACTTGATATTTCCTTACCTTTTAAAGCAAAAGCTGCTGCCGAAAATTCCGAAACTAAATCTGTTCTGGCAACCAAACCTAACTCTCCGCTTCTTTTTGCACTTTCAATATCTTCTGAATATAAAACTGCTAACGCCCCAAAATCTTCGCCATTTACAATTCGTTCTCTAATTTTTTCTATTTTTTCCTTTAAATATTTTTTCTCTTTTTCTCCAACTGGTGGGTGTTTTACTATTTGTTGAATTTCATACTGAGCATTTATTCTAGGCAAGCTATCGGTGGGTATAGAATTAAAATAATTTCTTGCATCACCCGGAGAAACTTTTATTTCGGCAGTTATCTTTTGCTGTACCGTTCTGGCCATAAGCATTTTTCTTATATCCCCCTTGTACTCTTCCTTAAGCTCAGCAATAGATTTACCCATGTATTCTTCTAACTTTTGCTCACTACCAATTTGTTGAATATAGTACCTCATCCTTTGGTCAAGTTCACCTTGAATTTGAGCATCACTAACCTCTACTGAATCAATTTCAGCTTGGTGAACAAGCAACTTGTTAAACATCATTTCTTCTAATACACCACACCTCGTTAACGATTCTGGATTTGCTCCTTGTAGGACTAATTGATTAAATTCATTCTCAACATCCGACTTTAAAATTAAATTACCACCAACAATGGCTACAACCTTATCAACAATAACTCCTTCTCCAATTTTGCTTTGCGCAGATAATTGGTTATTAACTGAAAATAAGAAAATGGCTACAACAAAAGCACTCCGTTTTGTCAACATGATTAATTTTGAACACATGAGCACAAGAAAAGAAATTTTGAATTAAACTTAAGTTGAGAAACTATATTTAACAGATTTTTTTAGGTAAGTGAAAGACCTTTAATTCTTTGCTAAAGAACAAATAGTGTTAACAAAATGCCTGATTTTATTGAAATAGCTTTTTACACTTGTATAGTCCCAATCATTTTTTTAAAATTCTATAACAGCAAAAAATTAATTAAATAAATAATTATAAAAAAAATCCAATGACGAAAGTCAATCTTATTAGAGGCTTTATTGAGGCAACCCTAATAGGTTTACTCATAAATCAATTCAAAATTCAAAATTTTAATCCTTAATCTGTGCTTGCAACGTTTATCCAAAAAAAATCACATTTTTATACAATAACTTACAAAATTGTTTTTCCAAATGATTTGGTCATCCACAATTTTATTTACCTTTATTCAATCAACTACAAATACATTGCTTATGAAAAAAGCTTCTAATGCATTGATGAAACTAAGAGTTTTTTTATTGCTTACATTTATCCTTACTAACCTGAGCAGTAAAAGTAATCCTAAGGTCACTAATTGCTTTTCACCATCTAAAACATACTTCACCAAAAATTGCGGCCAATGGCCTAATAATGTGCTTTTTAGGGCTAGCATTAAAAATGTAACAGTTTGGTTCGAAAAAAACTGCATTACCTATCAAATTACAAACCCTAATATTTCTATCCATGAAAAACCAAATGCTGCTGATTCAATTTATTCACAGGTTTACAAAGTAATGTTCAATAATCCCAATCAAGAATCTGAGATTATTTATTCAAAACCATTACAACACTACAATAATTACTTTTTAGGCAACGACACAAGCAAATGGCGAGGCAAGGTGCCCAATTATAACAGCTTTACTTACAAAAATTTATATGATGGCATTGATATGAATTTTGTTGGCGCACAAGATGGATTTGAATATTCATTTATTGTTAATGACAAAAAAAATATTGATAAAATTAAATTTAATTACAAAGGAATTGATAAGCTAAAAATACTTGAAAATGGCAATTTAAATATATCAACATTTTTTGGAATTATCTCTGAATCAAAGCCAACAATCACTGATATGAAGGGTGGTAAACTTAACTGCAATGCATCTTATCTAGTAAATGACAATATACTTCAATTTGAAATCGATAAGAATATTACCACACCATTTATCATAGACCCAACAATAGTATTCTCAACCTTTTCAGGTTCACTAAGCGACAATTTCGGACTTTGTGCAACACCAGATAATAATGGACTTTTAATTAATGCTGGGCTATTATTAGGCAACTATTACCCCACAACACCAGGAGTATTTACTTCAAACAGCACTCTCATTATTGGCTCAGACAATACTGACATTGGAATTACAAAATTCGATGCAACAGGCTCTAACTTAATTTACTCAACTTATATTGGTGGTTCAAGTAGTGACGTGGCAGAAAGCATTATCACTAACAAACTTGGTGAGTTATATATCATGGGAACTACTTCCTCAACTGATTTTCCAAACCTATCAAATGGTTATCAAAATATTAATAAAAGAGGTACCACCCAAATTATTGGCGGCATCGATTATGATTTCGGCACAGATTTATTCATCATAAAATTGCGTTCTGACTGTAGTGCCTTAACAGCAGCAACCTACTACGGTGGTGAAGGCAACGATGGAATAGGTGCGAATAATCTTCTATATATCGATGCCTTAAAAGGTGAAATAAGATTAGACACCATAACTAATGAAGTATTTGTATCATCACATACAAGTTCGACACAATTAAATGGACTTCAAACGCCATATAATATTACAAACCTAAGCGAATACAAATCATTAGTACTAAAGTTTAATGCTAATCTAAATAATCTATTGTGGGCTGGAGTTCTAAGTACTCCTGGATATAGTAACTTTGGTTATTCTATTGATATTAAAAATAACAATGAAATTTATGTTGCAGGTTTTACAAATGGAGGAAATATTGGAAATTTAAATCTCTTATCAGAAACAACCAATAGCAATGTAGACCATGGCTATATTTGGAAAATAAATTGCCTCAACAGTAACTTAAGCAAAATTAAATATATCGCTAGTGAGTATGATAATGTTTCATATTTTGTTAAGTATAAAAACAATTATGTTTACGTTACTGGATACACCAATGGTGGAATCACAGAAATATTTTCATCAACAAACTTTATCACTAACAAAAACTATATTCTCAAAACAGATGAAAACCTAACGCAAGTTATCTTCTTAACCCTTAAAGGTGGTGTAAGAAAAAACAATCAACTTGCTTTTCAGGTAGACGATTGCAATAGAATTTATTACTGTGCAATTGTCGCTAAGTCTTCAACAACTCTAGCAGGATACCTTGGCGCCGAAACAACATCAAATGCATTCAAACCGTTTTCGCCAAATGGCGAAGACTTATATGTAGCAGTATTTGCACCTAATTGCTCAAGCATTTTATTTGGTACTTACTATGGCAATGATTTGTACCGAGAACATATTGATGGTGGACATTCAAGATTTGATGATCATGGCAATTTATATGTTGCACTATGCGAAGGATGCGGCGGCAATAGTCTCTTCCCTACTACATCCAATGCATACGCTACAACAAATGCCAGCACTAATTGCAATGCCGCTTCTATCAAATTTGAACTTGAAAATTTACCATTCCAAAATTCATTTACATACACGCGCGACTGTAATTCTTTACTAGTAAACTTTTTGAGCACATCCTCCGATGACAATATCACATGGAACTTTGGCGATGGCAACATAGGCACCGGAATAGCTACTATGCATAATTTCAATGACTTTGGCACGTATGTCGTTAGCATGTCTAATGATTCAAATTCCTGCACCTTAGCAAGTACAAAAAACGAGACAATTCAAATCTATCAAGATACCTCTTGGTTCGAATTTTCAATTTCACAAACTGACTGTATTGGTTATATTAACTTGGATATTACTTCTAGTGCTATGACTCCAGAGATTTTCTTCCTTCTTGATTTTGGAGACGGAACAATAGTAACAACTAATGAAAATATAGCCAATCATTCATATAACACAAATACAAATACATTACCAGATAGCATTTTTATTACTATGATGAATGAGAACTGCTACATAAAAAAATCCAAAAAAATAAATTTCATATTCAATTCTACTATCGATACAAGCCTAACCATTTGTTCGTTTCAAAATCCAATTTACCTTGATGGATTTGATGGTGCCAACTCCTATAATTGGTCGAATAAAAACTTACTAAGTAACGGCTATATACAAAAGCCGCAACTCATACTAAATAATCCTTTTAATGGAACAATTACGTGTAACGAAATAATCACTCTACAACAAGGTGTTAATTGCCAAAGAACAGTGAATTATAAAATAACAAGTTCGAACATTGCATCGCTACCAATAAGTATCAATGTAGAGCAAACAAATATTAATATCGGTGATACAGTCTATTTAAGTGCTACAGAAATTTTTGGTATTAAATACGAATGGCAACCTAGTTCAATAATTAATAATAATATCTTTCCAAATACCATTGCTTTTCCAGAGGCTGACACAACAATAACACTCGTAATTACAGAGCCAAAATCTAACTGTATAATTCTAAAAAGTTTTAAGATTACAGTACAAGAAACAGCTTGCAATGCCTCTTCAATTGATGTTGCCAATTGTTTAACTGCAAACAATGATGGAATAAATGATGTAATATTTCCGCACACTATTGTAAGCGACAATTTCAACTTTTCTATTTACAATCGCTGGGGGCAAAACATTTTCAACTCAAACAACATCAACGAAGGATGGGACGCAACATTTAAAGGCACTCCAGTTGATGATGGCGTATATGGTTATATCATTAATAGTAGGTGTCTAAATGGGAAAACAATCACCAAAAAAGGTAACATCACCGTAATTAGATAACTATGAATAAAAGAATATTACTTGTTATATACATATTTTGTATGGTAAATATTTTTACTATGCAAGCACAGAATGTTCATTTTAATCAAATAAACAACGCTTCCACATTTCTAAATCCAGCGCAAGCTGGGCTGATAAATGAAAAGTACCGACTTAGTATCATCAATAGAAGTCAATATTTAGCAGTTGCCCCTTATAAAACCAATTATTTTTCGTTCGATACAAAGATAAAAGCAAACTACAATCAGTTTATGGGTGGTGGATTTATCTTATATCGTGATGTTTCAGGTGATGGAAATTTCACCTCATCATTAATACAATTACCCTTTTCACATACTACCAGGTTTGACAATGACAAAGTATCCTACTTGAGTTTTGGCGCCGCTGCCGGAGTAAACCTCAATAGTATAAACTTTAATAAATTCTATTTCGAAAAACAATATAACAACAATGACTTCGATAAAGGCTTAGCAAGTGGTGAGACATTGAACAATAGCAATTATGTTTACTCAAATTTTGCAGCAGGTTGTAACTATGTATTTCTATTAAACAATTATGAAAACATAACCCTTGGCGCAAGTGTTAGGTACTCTACAAAACCCCGAAGAGTTTACATTAAAAATCAATCACAGTTTAGCACGCAGCTCACAGTAAATTGCACGTATCAAAAAATGCTCAACGACAACTTTCGATTTTTGTATCAAGGATATTTTTCGCTTCAAAAAAAATTTAATGAGACAGTAAATGCGTTTACTTTTGAATATCAATTATTAGGTGGCGATATTGATAAAAAAATTATTGTTGGAGTTCAAAATCGCTGGAACGACTCATTTACCTTAACTTCTGGATATAATTATAACAAGTTAACAGCAATGTTAAGTTACGATATCATGTACTCATCATACCGCAAAGCAACCCGAATGAGTGGTGCTGTTGAAGTTGGTCTAAGATATGTTTTCACAACAAAATCAGAATCAAACCCTACAACATCAAAAAAACATTTTGTCTTTTTGTAAGCCTAATGACAATAAAATCATCCAATTTTTAAATCAATTCCTCAACACCTTTCCTCCTGTCAAAATACTTTGCATGCGTTCAAGCGTTTTCTTTTCGCCGCAAAGGCTCAAGAATGCTTCGCGTTCTAAGTCTAACAAATATTGTTCACTTACAAGGCTTGGTGCTGATAAATCGCCACCGCTTAATACATATCCAAGTTTCTCTGAAATTTTCTTGTCATGTTCACTGATGTAATGACCGCTATACATAGAGTTAGCACCAGCATAAAACATACCTAAAGCTTGTTTGCCAAGTACCTTAATATTTTTGCGTTGTATTGGTTTTGTATAACCTGCATTTGCAATTTCAAGGCATGCTAATTTCGCATCCGTTAATTGGTGAGAACGATTGATACTTATGGCATCAATACCTTTGCGCAAATAACCTAACTTAAACGCTTCGTGTGCCGAGGTAGAAACCTTAGCCATACCAATTGTTAAGAATTTCTCTTTTAGTGTTGCCAACTCCAAATCACCTTCAAAGTAAGCATCACTTGCTCTAAGCGCAAACTCTTTACTGCCACCACCACCTGGAATTACTCCAACACCAAACTCCACCAATCCCATATATAATTCCGCATGTGCTTGTACCCTATCTGCATGTAAACTTAGTTCGCAGCCTCCACCCAACGCCATATTGTGAGGTGCAGAAACAACCGGAATAGATGAATATCTAACACGCATCATTGCGTTCTGGAAAGCTTTAATAGCAAAGTTTAATTCGTCCCATTCTTGCTCTACTGCAAACATGAAAACCATTCCCAAATTAGCGCCTGCACTAAAGTTTGCACCGTTATTGTAAATTACCAATCCCTGATAATCTTTTTCTGCAAGATCAATTGCTTTGTGAATTCCTGCAATAACCTCAGCACCTATCGTGTTCATTTTAGAATGAAATTCAAGATTCAAAATTCCATCACCTAAATCAATCACACTTGCACCAGCGTTGCTCCAAATGGTTTTTGTTTTCTTTAATGGTTCCAGAGCTATAATTGCATCTGCACCAGGAATTTGACTGTATGATTTTGTTGCTGCTTGATAGTAAACTTTTTTATTATCTACATATTTATAGAAACTCTCATTTCCTGCGGCTAACATTTCGTCAATCCAAGCTGCATATTTTATTCCTGCCGCTTTCATTGCTTCCACACTTTGCCTTACGCCCAAAGCATCCCACAATTCAAACGGGCCAAGTTCCCAGCCAAAGCCTGCACACATGGCATCATCCACTTTATAAATATCATCAGCAATTTCAGGAATGCGATTGCTTACATAAGCAAACAAACCATAAAAAGTAGTACGATAAAAATCACCTGCTTTGTCTTTTCCTGCAATTAGCAAACGCAAGCGTTCGTTTAAATTTTCTATTGGCTTAGCTGCTTCTAAAGTTGCAAATTTCACTTTAGGTGCCAAAGAGTATTCAAGCGTTTTAAGGTTTAATGAATGTATTTCGCTCTTACCATTTACGCCTTTTACTTTCTTGAAAAAACCTTGTTCTGTTTTGCTACCTAACCATTTATTCTCCACCATTTTTTTGATGTAGTTTGGCAATGCAAATAATTCAACAGCTTCATCGTTAGGGCAATTGGCAGCAAGGCCATTTGCTACATGCACCAAAGTATCAAGCCCTACCACATCGCACGTTCGGAACGTTGCTGACTTAGGACGGCCAATAAATGTTCCCGTAAGCTTATCTACTTCATCTATTGTCAAATCCATTTTTTCAACCAAATGAAATAAACTCATGATGCCATAAACCCCAATTCTATTGGCAATAAATGCAGGAGTATCTTTACACTCAACGGTTGTTTTTCCTAAATATTTTGCACCATAGTGCATCAAGAAATCAACCACATTTTTGTCGGTTTCTTTGGTAGGAATTATCTCTAATAATTTTAAATATCGTGGAGGATTGAAAAAATGTGATCCACAGAAGTGTTTTTTGAAATCATCACTCCTACCTTCTGTCATCAAATGTATTGGTATGCCCGAAGTGTTAGATGTTATAAGGCTTCCAACTTTTCGAATTTTATCAACTTTTTCGAATAGTTGTTGCTTAATGTCAAGGCGTTCAATGATAACTTCGATTATCCAATCGCAAGTTTCAATTTTTTGCAAATCGTCATCAAAGTTTCCTGTTGAGATTCTGTTAGCAAATGACTTATCATAAATGGGCGAAGGATTTGATTTAAGGGCTGTTTGTAGAGCCGCATTAACAATGCTATTAGCCCCCCCACCCCCCAAGGGGGGCTTTGTGTTTGAACTTTCACTCTTTACCAATTCTTCAACTCCCCCTTTGGGTGCTATATCCAACAAAAGCACTTCAACACCAATGTTCGCAAAATGACACGCAATGCGCGAACCCATAACACCTGAGCCTAATACGGCAACCTTTTTTATAACCCTTTGCATAGCTTTAAATTATTTACTCAAACCTACACAAAGAAATTGTGAGAAGCAAAAAGGTTTTGAACTAACAACAACAAATTATTTTATGCCATCAAATGATTTTGCATATTGAATTGCTTCAATTAAATCCGCTTCGGTATCAACTGAAATTGATTCTTCATCAGTTTCACTTAAATGAACCCTAAATCCATTTTCTAGCCACCTTAACTGCTCTAACTTTTCTGATTTTTCCAATTCAGATTCATTCAGTGAAACAATTTTCTTTAAAGTATTATAACGGAAGGCGTAAAGTCCGATATGTTTATAATAACTAGGTATGAATTCATTATCTCTTATAAATGGAATTTTACTTCTACTAAAATAAAGTGCTTCAGAAAAAATATTTTTTACAACCTTTACTGTATTCGAATTTTCAACATCATCTATTATTTTCTTACATAAACTTGCAATCTCAACTTCAGAGTTGTTAAAACATGAAAGTAATAATCCAATCTGTTTTGGACTTATAAATGGCTCATCACCTTGAACATTTATTACAATGTCATTTTCCTCCAAACTCAAGCTATTGGAAACTTCT
>JBEIDK010000086.1:0-13536 GCA_040383485.1 Flavobacteriales bacterium | reverse complement strand
TCAATACACCAACCCATTGTTAATGGAGAGCTTTGGTAAACAGTATCCATTTTAGAAATTTCACAATGGCACTCAGTACATTCAATTTTACCTACTTTTACGTGCTGAGAGTGATTAAAATAAACATGGTCAGGTAGGTTGTGCACACGAACCCATTTAATAGGAGATTTTATTCCACTATAAGTTTGCTTTTCAGGGTCAAAGCAAATGTCAGCGTATATTTTAGCAATTTCTTTTTTACCTGTAATGGCACCTTCTTGAATATACTTATGACAATTCATACATACATTTGCTGAAGGAACATTTGCAACTTTTGATTTTTCAACACCACTGTGGCAATATTGGCAATTAATACCGTTTTGACCAGCATGAATTTTATGAGAAAAGGCAATTGGTTGTTCAGGCATATATCCGGTGTAAACCCCTATATCTTTCATATCATACCAAGCTTTTTGTGCTCCGTACGAAACAAGTACTAAAGTAATAACTGCTACCCATTTTTTGTGAGTTCTCATCCAATAAAAAACTGCTGCTGGCGAATATTCTCCGGCAAAAGGCTTAGGTTCTGGTTCGGCAATTCCTTGTTTTTCACGAACAATCTTTTCAAGATTACCGCGCATTCCTCTAAAAACAAGTATTAATATTAAAAATAATATTCCCAATGCATATAGGAAATACTCAGAAGAAGCACTGTTATCTGTTGCTTCAGCACCTGTACCAGCAGCAGGAGTAACTGGCGCCGTTTTATCAACTGGAGGATTTTTAATATAGGCTAAGATGCTTTTAATCTCATCGTCAGAAACTGCCTGGCTAGGCATTACCGACTTATTATACTCATTAAATATTTTAACGCCATAAGCATCTCCAGACTTGATAACTGCGGTTGAATTTTTTATCCACTTAATTAACCATGCTTCTGAAGGTTGAGGTACGCGAGCCTCTACACCTGATAAGGCTGGCCCTACTACCTTTTTATTTAGTGCATGACAAGAAGTACAATTTTGTTTAAAAAGTTTTTCACCTTTTTCTTCAGGGGTTTGTGCTTTTAGATTTGTACCTAAAATAAACAACATGAAAAACAACGCTTTGATAACATTATTTGACGTGCGCCAAGAACTTCTACAATACATTGACATATAACGAGTTATGTTGATTTTACTGATATTTTACCTTATTATTGGTCGCAAATCTAAAAATTAGTATCATTTAATTGTCATAAAAATTAATAGTTTTTTGACAGAATAAATAATTTAGAATGATTCTAAATTAGAGCTTAAAATTTTTATATATAGCTCAAATAGTAGTAATGAAATCGATTTTAAATGTTTTTAAAAAAATTATTCATAATTAGTCTCTTGCGCTGCAAACTTGCACATCAATTTAAAATTATTGTTTAAGTACCATGTTTTAGGTAGAGTTAGGTTTAAAAACCATCTTTAAAGAAACGTATCCAATGAGACAAGCAATAAATGATGCCAACAATACCGCAACCTTTGCTTGTTCTATCAGAAATGTTTCATTGAATGCAAGTAAACTTATAAAAATACTCATGGTAAAGCCAATACCTCCTAAAATACTAACTAGGAACAATTCACTTATTTTTGACCCGGTAGGTAATTCGGCAATTTTTAACTTACAAGCAATATAACTGAAAATGGTTATCCCAATTGGTTTGCCGATTACTAATCCAATAAAAATCCCTAAAAATAAATTTAGATTGAAGGCATTTATTATCTCAGTATCGACTACAATTGCCGTATTGAAAATAGCAAAAATTGGAACAATTAAATAATTGACTGGCTTAAATAATAAATGTTCAATATTGTTTAAATTAGAGCTATTTAAGTCTTTACTATATGGAGTAATTGCTGCCAATATTACCCCAGCAAGCGTTGTGTGCAAGTGGGCATGATATAGGAGCCAGAAAATTAATATGCCAATAATAATATAGATAGGGTAAAATAAGGTTTTAAATCTTTTTAAAATATATTTTGCCACAGGCACAAATAGAATTAATAATAAAAAATAAACCCAAACTATCTTACTTGAATAAAACACTGCAATGACTGCAACTGCTCCTAAATCATCAACAACTGCCAAAGCTGTTACGAATATTTTTAAAGCCAAAGGAATTCTATTACCCAATAAATTTAGAATGCCAACCGCAAAAGCAATATCTGTAGCAATAGGAATTGCCCATCCTTTAAGAGAAATGTCATTTGAATTAAAATATAAATAAATAATTGCTGGCACAACCATTCCACCAATTGCACCAGCTATTGGCAAAGAAGCTGTTTTTCTATTACTTAACTCTCCTATAGCTAATTCACGTCTAATTTCCAGTGTTACCAATAAAAAAAAGAAAGCCATTAAAACATCATTAACAATCCACTGAACAGATACATTATAAAAGTGATAATGAATAATATTAAGCCAAAAGTCTTTAACGCAAGAATTGGCCATTAATAATGAGAGTGTAGTACAAAATAAGAGTAGCAGTCCTATGAATTGTTGACTCCTTGTAAATTCTAAGAAATAGTCTTTGGACTTATTAAGTTTTTGAATTGTTAGTTCTTTTGGAGACATTATGTAGAGAGTAATTTATGATTCAGCTTGATAAATGAGGCTACTTATCTTGTTTTTATCAAAAATATTATTCGCTATTTCTAATATATCTGTTGTGGTAATTTTTTCAATTTGCTTATATACAGTTGAAAGAGTATCGACTTTATTATGGACCAACAAGCTCTTACCTAAACCTAATGTTAATGCACATTTATTTTCTTGCGCCAATGCAATATTGCCTATTAATTGACGCTTTGCAGACAATAGGTTGTTTTCACTAATTCTAACATCAGTCAACTTCTTCATTTCTTTTTCTATAAGACTAAGAATTTTTTGCACATGCTTTTGCTCTGTGCCAAAATAGACTGTAAATAATCCTGAATCGGTATAACTTGTATAATTAGAATCAAGGTTATAAGCAAATCCGTATTTTTCTCTTACATTTAAATTCAGTCGGCTATTCATTGCTGGACCGCCAAAAATATTATTGAGCAAACTGCATGCATGCCTTTGTTTATTGAATGAATCAGGCGCTGGACTTCCTATAATAACGTGAGCTTGGTTTGTTTTCTTTTTTACAACTTTATTGAATGGCTTTAGCTTAGTATTTATGAAGTTGGTTTTAATGTTCTTTTTAGACCCAATTCTTTGTCCAAAATATTTTAAAATCAGCTTTTCAAGCTCATCGGCCTTAATATTTCCGTAGGTACTTAGCACCATGTTATGAGGTACATAATATTTTTTTACGAAAGCTAAAACATCACTTCTTTTAATATTCTCAAGCGTTTCTACAGTTCCTAAAATATTTTTTGCTAATGGATGTTCGCCAAAAAAAATTTCTTCAAAATCATCAAAAATTTGTTCTGAAGGAGAATCAAGGTAGGATGCTATTTCATCGGCAATTACATCTTTTTCTTTAAGGATTTCCTTCTCTGGAAATATTGAATTGAATGCAATGTCTGATAAAAGTTCTAATGAGCGTTCTAAGTATTGCAGTTGGCATGATGCATAAATACATGTTTCTTCTTTAGTGGTGTAAGCATTCAACTCTCCACCAACACTATCTATTCTATTTAGAATATGGAAGGTTTTACGGGTTGCTGTTCCTTTAAATAAAATATGTTCGATAAAATGTGCTAAACCATTGTGCTTGTTGTCTTCATTTCTGGTTCCTGCATTAATATTTAATCCTACATGTACAATGCCAGTATTAGATGGAATATGAATATGTCGAAGGCCATTAGGCAATTCTTTGATGATGAACTCAGACATACTTTTAAAGACTTAAAGGGTTTAAATAAATTAACGAATTAATAATAGTTTAACTAAAGCTATTTCCTCATTATAAAGCCTCCGCCAACTAAATCTTTCCCTTCATAAAAAACAGCGCTTTGCCCTGGTGCTACACCAGAAACTTTTCCATGAAACTGAACTTTTAAATTATTATCAGAGTGAGATACAGTTGCCATTGTTCCTGGATCTTTGTATCTTATTTTAGTTAAAAAATCCATGTCGGTTTTAAGACTCGCATACTTAATTAAATTAAAATCACGAACCATAATTTGTTGTTGCTCCAGCTCTTCTTTTGTGCCTAGTACAACTGTATTTGTTTCAGGTATAATTTCTGTTACAAACATAGGGTGTCCGAAAGCAACTTCAAGCCCTTTTCTTTGGCCAATTGTATAAAATGGATAGCCGTGATGCTTCCCTAAAACTTTTCCTTCAGTATTAATAAAATTTCCGCCGTCTACTTTTTCTTCTAAGCCCTCTACTTTTCTTTTTAAAAAACCACGGTAATCATTATCAGGCACGAAACATATTTCGTAACTTTCACTTTTATTGGCAAGCTCCGTATAGCCATCGTTGATAGCCATTTCTTTGATTTGTTTTTTTGTGTAGCCACCCAAAGGAAAAATTGTCCTTTTTAAACATTCTTGTTTAAGGCCCCATAGCACATAGCTTTGGTCTTTTGTCTCATCAAGTCCTTTTGAAATTACATATCGTTCGTTTTCAAAACGTATTTGGGCGTAATGACCTGTGGCAATAAAGTCGCAGCCTAACTGGTCGGCCCTTTTTAAAAGTGCTTCCCATTTAATGTGTGTATTGCATAGTACACAAGGATTTGGCGTGCGGCCAGCAAGATATTCATCAACGAAATTGTCAATAATGAATGAACCAAACTCTTCTCGAATATCAAGTATTAAGTGGGGAAATCCATTTTCTACAGCCATAGAACGAGCATCATTAATACTGTCTAAACTACAACAACCTGTTTCTTTTTTACCTCCACCACTATTGGCATAATCCCATGTTTTCATGGTTATACCAATCACATCATATCCTTGTCTATGAAGCATAAGTGCAGCAACACTACTATCTATGCCGCCGCTCATTGCAACTAAAACTTTCCCTTTACTCATTTCAACCATCAATTATTCAGAACGCAAACGTAAGGGTTTTTGTTCTATTTATTTAAGTATACCAAATTATTGGCTTTTGTATTATTCTGTCAAATCTGAAATTTCTACTGTGCCACCAGTTACACTAGCAATAAAAATATCATTCATGGTAGGTATAATTTCATTCAATGAATGTACTTCTACAATCTCGAGAATATTTCTCAATAAAGTATTCGGAGAATTTCCATTAATTAATTTGATTCTAGCCGTAATCATGTCATCAACCTTTTTATGACTAATAACCTCAAAACCACCCCACATAGAATTTGTAAATGCCAATAAGCTGCCCTTAAATTCAATATCAAAAACATTAGTAGAATATTTTTTTCTAATCTCTTTCACATTGCCTTCTAAAACTTTTTCTGATTTATTTATCAAGGCAATATTGTCACACAATTCCTCAACAGAACCCATATTATGCGTAGAAAGAATTATTGTTGTTCCTTTTTTCTTTAGTTCTAGTATTTCATTCTTAATGATATTTGCATTGATTGGGTCAAAACCACTAAAAGGCTCATCAAGAATTAGAAATTTTGGGTCATGTAAAATTGAAATTATGAATTGCACTTTCTGCTGCATTCCTTTGCTCAAGTCTTCAATTTTTTTCTTCCACCAACTTTGAATTTCAAATTTTTCAAACCAATATTTTAATTTAACCTTAGCTTCTTCTAAGCTTAAACCTTTTAGTTGAGCCAAATAAAGCGCCTGTTCACCCAACTCCATTTTTTTATATAATCCGCGTTCTTCGGGCAAATAACCCATTAGTCCAATATGTTTTTGTGATAGTTTTTCACCGTTAAATGTTAGCGTTCCACTATCAGGAGCAGTTATTTGATTGATAATTCGAATTAATGATGTTTTTCCTGCTCCATTAGGACCTAATAAACCAAAAACGCAATTTTCGTCCACATCAATACTTACATTATTGAGAGCAGTATGCGTTGCATAACGTTTGACTATATTGTGTGCTGAAAAAAAAGCCATTACAGAACGGTATTAAAGTAAATAGTTTGAAAAAAAAATGCGAACCTAAGTTCGCATTTTAAATTTTATTTTAAGGTATTGAGAACATCTTGATTAATAGTAAACTTATACTTATTTCTTAGCGTATCAATCCACTCCTTTTCTAAAAGATTTTGATAGTCGTTAGTTACTAATCCTTTCGATTCGTTTAAAGATTTAGGCTCTGGAGCAATCGTTTTAAATACATTTACAAAAACTACTTGTTTGTTCAGATTCATGTTTTCTGAATATCCTGGAGTTTTACTTGCTTTATCAACTGCTTCATTTTCTCCTTTTGAAAATTTGTTATTGTCGATTTTTAAATTTAGTTGAGAAGATTTATTGATAGCACTCAATATTTCATCATCATTTAATGGTTTTGCAACTTCTACTTTTTTACCTTTTTTAGATTTAGTAGTGCTTGGCTTAGGATTCAACATTTCGCGCACTGCATTGGCTACTGAATCATTTTTGCAGCTATATACTGTTGCTTCTGTTCTTTCATCCCACATATATTTAGACTTATTAGTCTCATAAAATAATTTTAATCCTGAGGTATCCTTTACTGCTTTACTCCAAACTTTCTTATCAGTTAAATCAAACAATAAAATACCATCTCTATACTCTTGCATTAAAGCACGATACTCTGGATATTTTCTAGATAATTGTGTTTCTTCATATGCAAAACATTGCTCTGAAACAAAACTCTTATAAATATCGTTTATCATTGGAGCTACATCTCCTTTGGTACGTTTTGTTTGGTGGCTTTCAATAAATTTGGCAAAATCGGTTTGAGATACTTTTTTAGTACCAAGGGTAAATACTGTTTTGCTCAATTTTTCAGCTGCGGTGGCTTTCCAATTGCCATTAAAAAAATTAGAGTCAACCACAGTAGTAAATTCATCACGCATTTTTAAATCTTCTTTGAATGCATATTCTTTTTTGATTTTCGCAATCATACTTTCCTTGCTTTTTTGAGCACGAGAATCTTTTCCGATTTTTTGTTTTAGTTCTGCTTTCATTTCATCAAAGCTAGCCATATCTTTTTTGCTTAATCGCTTGATGATATGCCAACCATATGGGGTTAAAGTAGGCATTGAGTAATCACCATCTTTAGAAAGCGAAAAAGCTGTTTTTTCGAATTCCGGCACCATTCTACCAGTTCCAAAAGCAGGCAGCTCACCGCCTTTTTTAGCAGAGTTTTTATCGTCAGAATATTTCTGAGCCAAGTCACTAAAACTTTTACCAGCTTTTAAGCTATCGTAAATCTCAAATATTTTTGTCCTTGCTGCAAGAGAGTCTTCTTTGCTCATGCCTTTTTTTGCAATTACCATGATGTGAGCTGTTGTAATTGTTCCTTGTGCTGGTCTTTTATCTTCTATTTTTAAAATATGATATCCAAAACGTGTACGAATTGGCATGCTTACTTCACCTACTTTACCGTTGTAGCAAGCATTCTCGAAAGGATAAACCATTTGCATTGCAGAGAAATAACCTAAATCTCCTCCATTCTCTTTTGCTGATGGGTCATCAGAAAGTTTCTTAGCAAGGTCGGTAAACTTTTCGCCCTTTATAATTTTATTACGAGCATCAACAGCCTTATTGTATGAAATCAAGGTGTCTTTTGGAAGCGCATTGGCATCACACTTAAATAAAATGTGACTGGCTTTTACATCTGTTTTCATCCTTTCATAAGCTTCTTTCATCAATTGCTCATTTACTTCATTATCTACCAAATATGGTTGAGCCAATTGTTTGCGATATCCTTCTAGCTCATCACGAAATGTCTTCACAGTATCTAGTCCTTGTTCTTCTGCCTCTTTAACTTTTAATTTAAAATTAATGAATAGTTGTAAGTAATCTTCTAACGATTTTGCATTTTGAGGATCCTTAACATTGTTGTTTTTATTGTAGATGCTTTGAAATTCTGATTTGGTAATATCCTTTCCAGCAATGTTCATTATTATCGGATCCGCTACGGCTGGCTTTACTGTTGAAACAGGCTTAGCAATCGGAACTGATTTTTTTGGCTGTGCAACAAGTATATTTGCAAACGATGCAATTGCGAAAGCAGTTAGGGCTATTTGTTTAGTTTTCATTTGTTTGTTAAAATTTTTTGATGCGCAAAAGTAGAATTAAATGTTGTGCAAGCAAATCAAAGCTTATTTAGTATGAATACTAAATCTAATTTTAAGAATTTTTAAGAATGGCATACTCCAATAAAGTTCAATTTTAGACTAGATACTCAAAAAAAAATCCCTGAAAGTTTCAGGGATTTAGATTTAACTATTTACTTACATTAAGTATGTCTTCATCAACAAGGAAACGGCCACAGTGCTCACACACAATTATTTTTTTATGTTGTGCAATATCCATTTGGGTTTGCGGTGGAATTTTATTAAAACATCCTCCACAAGCATCGCGCGATACAGTAACTAATGCTAAACCATTTCTGGTATTAGAACGAATACGTTTGTATGCATTTATTAACCTATCATCAATTTTAGACTCTGCTGACTTGGCTTTCTTTAATAATGATTCTTCATCTTTCTGAGTTTCTGCAATAATATCATCAAGCTCAGCTTTCTTGTGTTTCAAATCTGCTTTTCTTTCATCGAATGCAGCAGTAGCAGCATCTAAAAGTTCTGATTTCATTGCAATGGCAGCCTTGTGTTCCTTTGTACGTTTTTCAGAAAGTTGAATTTCAAGATTTTGATATTCTATTTCCTTTGATAAAGAATCATACTCACGATTGTTACGTACTTTTTCTTGTTGAGACGTATATTTCTTAATTAATTCTTGAGATTCTTTGATAGCAATTTTACGATTGGCTAACATTTCTTCAAGTTCCTTAATCTCATTTGTTGCGTTTTCTAAACGAGTTTGCAAACCTGCTACTTCATCTTCTAAATCGGCAACTTCTAAAGGAAGTTCTCCGCGAACGATGCGAATTTTGTCGATTTGTGAATCAATCTTTTGCAAAGAATAAAGGTGTTTTAACTTTTCTTCAATGCTCGTTGTGTCTTTGTCTGACACTGCCATGGTTGCTGTTGTTACTTTAGCCATTAAAAATATTTTATAGGGTTAGTATTTACTTTTGATAAATGGGCTGCGAATGTAGGAAAATTTTTAATAATATGATTATAAAATAATTGTGGTGTAAATTGTTCACTCTCAAAGTGTCCTATATCGGCGATAACAATTTTGTTTTCGGCATCAAAAAACTCATGGTATTTGAAGTCTGAAGTAATATAGATATCAGCATTAGAGGCAATTGCATTTTTTAGCAAAAAGCTTCCAGAGCCGCCACAAACAGCAACTTTACTTATGCTTTTGCCCATTAAATGAGTGTGCTTAATGCATCCCAGGTTAAATGTAGTTTTAAGTTGACTTAAAAAATCTAGCTCCGAAATAGGATTTACAAATTCACCAATCATTCCGCTACCAATTTCAGCAATAAAGTTTCTAAGCGCATAAATTTCAAAGGCAATTTCTTCGTAAGGATGAGAATTTCTTAAAGCACCGAGAACTTGAGCTTCTAAATAAAATGGGAATACCATTTCTATTTTTATTTCATCTTCGTGATGTAGCTCATTTACTTTTCCAATGTATGGCTTTGCCATTTCATTTGGCATAAATGTTCCAACACCTTCAGTGGTGAAGCTGCATTGCTCATAGTTTCCTATTGCTCCAGCACCAGCTGCAGACAACGCCTCTCTGATTGCTGTTGCATTGTTTTTTGGAGAAAAGGTTACTAACTTTCTTAACATATCTGATTTTGGGGCAAGTATTCTTAAATTGCTTAATCCTAACTTTTCGCAAATGATAGCATTGACACCTGTTTTGATGTTATCATAGTTGGTGTGGGCTGCATAAATAGCAATGTTATTTTTAATTGCTTTTATAATTGTTCTTTCAACGTAATTATTGCCATTTAACTTCTTAATTCCTGAAAATATGATGGGATGATGTGCAATAATTAAATTTACCTTTTTAGCTATGGCCTCATCAACGACTTCTTCGGTGCAATCCAATGTTAAAATTGCACCATTTACTTCGTCATTATCATTGCCTACAATTAATCCGGAGTTATCGTAGTTTTCTTGTAATGCAGTTGGGGCAATAGATTCTAAATATGATTTAATCTCTTTTATTTTCATTTTACTATAATTTTAAGCACTCAAACATAAGAGAATTTAAGAATATAAGCTCCTGTGCAGTGATACTTAATCGGCCATCAAAAAGTCATAGTGAAATTCAATCTTACTTTTCCTTGATGAAAAGTAAGATTGAAACATTTGAATTTATTAGTATAAATGCTTTTTGAGGTTTGGCAACTTAGTGTATAATAAACCCACTGAATAGGAAATAATTTATTTATAAGTACATATTAAAAAAAACTATTTATTTGCACACGCAAAACATAAATAAAATGTACAATTTCATTGAGTCATTCATTAAAGATTTTGAGCAATAAAAAAAATCGACGTTAAAATATTTCAATAATATTAATGATGATAAATTAGAAATTACTTTTCATGAGAACATAAGGACAATAGGTTGGTTGAGTTGGCATATAGTTGTAACTATTTCAGAAATGTTAAATCATGCAGGATTAAACGTAATGGGGCCGAAAGATGAAAATTTACAACCTTCAAGTATGTCTGAAATGATTGCCCAGTATAACAAATCATGCGAAAGTGCAATTCATGAAATAAAAAATAATTGGAATGATTCACAACTCAATGATGATGTTGCTATGTATGGACAGACTTGGAAAAAAGGCGTTGTATTGAGCGCATTATTATTTCATCAAACACACCATCGCGGACAATTAAGTATTTTAATGCGTCTTTCAGAAGTAGTTGTGCCTGGCGTTATAGGACCTGCCAAACAAGAATGGGCTGCTTGGGGAATGCCAACTGCTAAATAATTTATACTAATTAATAATATTTTTGATGCAAAAAGTTGCTGACCGTTTAAACAAATTGGCCGAAAGTCAAACCTTAGCTATGGCGCGCCGAAGCCGTGAGATGAAAGCTGAGGGGATAGATGTAATAAATTTGAGCATAGGAGAGCCGGACTTTGATACTCCTCAATTCATAAAAGACGCTGCTTATAAAGCCATTGAAAACAATTTTACGCATTACACTCCTGTTCCAGGATTTCTTGATTTAAGACAAGCCATTTCGCATAAATTTTTGCGCGACAACAATCTTAAATATACTCCTGAACAAATTGTTGTGAGCACAGGAGCTAAACAAAGTTTGGCCAATGCTATTTTAAGCATTGTAAATGAAGGAGACGAAGTAATTGTGCCAGTTCCTTATTGGGTAAGTTATATTGAATTAATAAAACTAGCCGACGGAATTCCTGTAACTATACCAACAACTGTTGAGGCAAACTTTAAGATTACTCCTGAACAATTAGAGTCATACATTACTGCTAAAACGCGCATGATGATTTTTAGTTCTCCTTGTAACCCTTCAGGGAGTGTTTATAGTAAAGAGGAGTTGCATGAATTGGCTCAGGTAATTGCCAAATACCCCAATATCATTGTTATTTCTGATGAGATATATGAGCACATCAATTATGTTGGTAATCATGCCTCATTTGCCGAATTTCCAGAAGTATATGAACAAACCATAACCGTGAACGGCGTGAGTAAAGGTTTTGCCATGACGGGTTGGAGAATTGGATATATTGGCGCACCAACTTGGATTGCTAAGGCTTGCGAAAAAATGCAAGGTCAGTTTACAAGTGGCACCTGCTCCATTTCTCAAAGGGCAGCGCTGGCTGCAGTGGCAGCTGATAAAATTGTTGTAAAGCCAATGTGTGATGAATTTGCAAAGCGCAGAGATTTGGTATTGCAACTGATGTCAGAAATTAAAGGACTAAAATGCAATGTGCCAGATGGCGCCTTTTATGTATTCCCTAATGTAACTTCATTTTTCGGGAAAAGCTATAAAGGTCAAGTAATAAAAAACTCATTTGATTTATGTATGTATTTTTTAAATGAAATGCATGTTGCAGTAGTATCAGGCGATTCGTTTGGTGACGATACTTGTTTCCGTTTTTCTTATGCATGTTCAGAGAAAGATATAAGGACTGCCATTGAGAGGATTAAAAAAGGGTTGGAGCAATTGGTTTAAAAATAAAAATGAACCTAGACTTTCATTACCATTTGTTCGACTCTCATTCAAACATCATATGTATTTAAATTACTTACTAGTAAGTCACACATTTAATATTTGCATATTTGAGATTCAATTATTCTGAGGTGAACAATTACAAAATTTCAATTCTTAGTTATGTTGCTTGGTGGTTATTTTGGATGATTGCTCATGCATTAATATTGCATAGACTAAATTATACCTGGCAAGATAGTTTCATAGATTCCTTTATAAGCAATCTTTTACTTTTATTGATAGGAATCGTAACACAAAATACATTTAGATTTTATAATTCGGGCATAAGTAGTCGACTTTACCGCGTAGCAATTTGTTTAGTACTAGCATATTTATCAGTAATGCTCACAAAAGTAATTCTTGATTATGTTTTTAAATTGAACGTAAATTATTTACAATTTATATCGGAATCATTACCTATTAGATTTGTTTTTAACCTGTTGATGATTTCATTTATAACCATAGTGAGCTGGCTATTGTATTATTTAGAACAACAAAATGAAAACAACAAGAGAACCATAGAAACCGAAAAATATTTGCGCGATGCAGAACTTGCAAAACTACAGCTACAAATGCAGCCGCATTTTTTATTTAATAGTTTAAATTCTATAAGTGCGCTAGCTGGCAGCCGACCCGACGAGGCTCGAAAAATGATTCAACAACTATCAGATTTTTTTAGGGGCACCCTTAAAAATGATGAGCAGAAACAAGTAACATTTGATGAAGAAATTACACATTTAAAATTGTATTTAGAAATTGAAAAAGTACGATTTGGGCATAGGCTTAATATTGAATTTGAAATAGAAGAAGGTAGTTTAAATGCAAAAATACCATCGTTGATATTGCAACCTGTTGTTGAAAACGCAATTAAATTTGGACTTTACGATACCTTAGATAAGGTTAACATTTATGTAAGAGCAAAAGTAATTGATGGCAATTTAAATATTGCCATTGAAAATCCTTTTGACGCAAATGGTGCAAAAACTAAACAGGGAGAAGGGTTTGGACTGAATGCGATTCAAAGACGACTGTATTTGATATATGGGCAAAATAATTTAGTTGAGACAAAGGTGATAGGTAATAATTTCATTACAAACATACAGATACCAAAGGCACGTTAACATCAAAAATTATTGTTTCTTTAAAGAACTACAAATGAAACATACCCCCAATTGTATTTTTAACTTTACCCTTTGCACTAACTATTGCACAACCAACTTCAAACACTGCATACCATATTCAGTAGTAACTTTTACAAAATAAATACCTTTGACAAGTGCAGCATCATCAATTTTTACATGCTTGTTTCGGGGTTGCATGTT
>JBEIDK010000085.1:0-13549 GCA_040383485.1 Flavobacteriales bacterium | reverse complement strand
AGTGAAGCATCCATGCCATCTTTTAATTCATCATTATCATCATTGTTTTTGCTTAAGTCTTCTATCACCAATTCGGCAACTTTATCTAATATTTTAGCAGGTTCTGTTAGTCCAAATTCTTTTACGGCTTTGTTGAGTGCATTGCTACAAACTACTGATACCATAGCGCCTGGTACTCCATGTCCGGTGCAATCGCAGGCAGCGAAGAGGATACTGGCCCCCTCTAACTTCCCCAAAGGGGGAGAACTTGCAGGACCTGTTAGAAGAAAGCTACTATTTGTATTTAGTACGTCAGCTCCTCCCCTTAGGGGAGGTTGGGTGGGGCTTGTTGGCTGGGGTGGGGCTTGCTCCATCCAATAAAAATCACCCGCTACAATGTCTTTGGGTAAGTAAAGAATAAATGAGTTTTCTAAGTATTGCGATACTATCTTTTGAGGTGGTAATATGGTATTTTGAATGCGTTTAGCGTATTCGATGCTGTCGAGGATTTCGGTGTTTTTTTGCTCTACTAAATGTTTTTGTTGAAGTAAAAGTGAATTTGCCTTTTGCTTTTCTCTAACATTTTTTACAACCATCATTACTATTAAAAGCAACAATGTTATAGCAACTAAACCAAAAACGGTATACATTTTTTGCCGCTTTAATTCTTGCACTTTCATTTCATTTTCAAATTCTGCTTGCGTTAGTTTTCTTTGTTTTAAAAGCAATTCTCTTTGCTGTTGGGTTATTGTCAAATTTGCTTCATTCAAAAGAGTTTCTCTATCATGCAACATCAAAGTGTATTTATTTTCGATACTATCAAGTTGTGTAAGCGAATTTTTCAATTGATTAATTATAGTTGTATCTGGTTTAAATAATTGTTCAATAAGTGTGTCGCAAATTTTTTTGTCAACTTTTTTAATTGGGTTTATAATTTGTTCAGAAATCAATTTTCCGTTTCTGTAATTCCGTTTGGCGTAGGTAGTTCCATCCTCAAGATAAACTGTAGTTTGGCCATCCAGAATTCCATCTTTCATACTTGCCAACAAAGCCAAATTTCCATTCATGTAATATATCATTTGATTGCCAGACTTTCTACCATTGTCGTCATAATCATAATCTTTAATCAAATTTCCTGTTGAATTATAAAGTCTGAAAGCACCATTAAACCTATTGTTTATCCAACTTCCATCACTTTTTAAAATTCCATTTTCATAAAACAATTTATACTCTCCTGTTGGTTGATTGTTCCTAAAATTAAATTCAATAGCAGCAGTATCATTAGGATAAAAATTTATCCATTTGCCATTTTTTTGATTGTCAGTATAAATGCCTTCAAATATTTTACTGTTACTTTCCTTGTTTTTAAAATATGACCATTTGCCTTGTTTATTAGATTCAATATCAATTCTATTTATTGAATCTGAGTTTAAAATAATTCCGCTTGTTCCGTTAGATTCTATAAACACCTTGTTATTTTTATCAATCTTATCATTAGCATTTAAATTATCACTTTCAGAATTCTTTAACTCTTTGGCTGTACTAATTGATTGGCTATTTGGGAAATGGATTACTCCAGCATTATTATTATAATCTTTACCTCTACTTATCCTAAAATCATTTAAATCTTTGTCATAAAAAATAGTATTATTTTGTAATGAATATATTGGTTTATTTTCCAAATTTAGTATCATAGAAAAATTGTAAACAATTGTCTTTGAACCACCATACTTATTCTTTAGTTTATCTGTATTCTTGGTATTGAAAACATAGTTGAGCGGATTGTAATTAGATTTTTGTAAGTTTATTAGATATACATTTCCCAACTTAACTTCTATGCAAAATTTACCATCATATATTGTATAGGTTGTACCCAATTTTTTTAAGGTATTATCCTTAGATGGGTCTAAATAATATTTGCGAATTGAATCGGATTTTATGATATATAGAGTAACCTTTACGCTATCAATTACTTTTATATTTTTTCTTGTGGCGAGCGTATCTTTTTTGCAAGCATAACCATAAAAAGAATATCCATTTGCCTGTCCCATTCTGCCATCAATACAACTCATTTGATTTTTAAAATCCAATAATTGCTTATTTTGAGCTGTAATGGTTAGTTGGTTAATACAACATGAAAGATAAATTAAAGCTATTATTTTTTTCATACTTAAATTTTAAATAGCTGAATTAAATTCAAATATCTCATTTTAATATTGGCAAAATAATACTGCTTGCATTATTTGCATCGTGGTATATTTTAATATCCGATTTTACAAAATCTTTGTCGTCGCAATGATAAATATCTGTAAATACTTGAGGGTTACGGTCAACCAAAGGAAACCAACTGCTTTGAATTTGAATCATTATTTGATGCCCCTTTTTAAAGGTGTGCGCTACATCAGGCAATTCGAATTTTACTATTGAAGTTTTATTTGGTTCAAAGGGTTCAGGTTTTTCAAAGCTGTTACGAAATTTGCCGCGCATCACTTCTCCGCGCACTAACATTTGGTAGGCATCCATCAAGTAATTTTCTCCATTTCCATTTCCATAAACCAAAGTGTCGTATTCAAATTTATCAGGAAATACATCAATAATTTTGACTATAAAATCAGCATCGGTAGTTGAAATTGAAACTTTTAAATCGGCAGTAATGGTACCTGCAAGTGTGATGTTATTTTCCAATTTTTCTGTTTTAAAAACTAATACATCCGTTCGTGTACTTGCAAAGCGCTGGTCGTCTGTCATATATTCATCGGTTCTACTTTTCACTCCTTCGCAATATGGAACTGGTTTGGCAGGGTCTGAGGTGTAACTTGTGAACTTATTTTCGGCTGAAGGTTTTGTAAAAGATAGTGCGGAATTTTCATTCAGATAAATGGGTGTAGAAATAATTTCTTTTGGTGGAAAAGAATTTAGTTTTCTCCATTTATTTTCTCCGCTAAAAAAGATTGTTGCTTCTGCCATACTATCAATATTTCCAATACCTATCAGGTAATAATTAAAAAACGGAAGAGTTATATTTTGCTCAAAATATTCTTCGGTGTTAGAACCAAATCGTATATTGCCTAAGTAGGTTTTTTCATGTTTGTTTCTATTCCATTGTCCGTGACTCCATGGCCCCATCGCAATTTTGTTATTCGTTTTCGGACTTTGCTTTTCAATTGCTTTGTATAAATTCCAGGCTCCATAACAATTATCTTCATCAAACAAACCGCCCACAATAAGCACCGCAGGTTTTATGTTGTAACAAAAATTGCGTACATCTTGCGCTTTCCAATACTCATCATAGTTAGGATGTTGCATTATTTCATTCCAATCTTTGCTTGAATCTCCCGTTAATTTTGTAAAGTTTTTGATAGCTCCGGTTTCTAAATAGAACTTGTAACTATCGTTTGTATAATATTGAAACTCCTTAGCCCATTGCTTTCGTGGCTTTGGGCGTGGAGCATTAAACTTTGTAAAAAAAGAAAAAATATGTGGCAACATAAACGCTCCATTATGGTGAATATCATCACCAAAAAATTGTTCAATACTGGGTGCTTGCGGGCTTACTGCTTTAATTGCAGGATGCCCGCTAAGAGCCGCCATAGCAGCATAAAACCCCGGGTACGAAATGCCATGCACACCTACTTTTTCGTTATTATTAGTAATATTTTTTACCAGCCAATCAACAGAATCATAAGTATCACTGGCTTCATCAATATCCTTGTTTGTTTTTTTGTTTGTAATAAAAGGGCGCGCACCTACAAATTCACCTTCACTCATAAAAGTTCCACGTACGTCCTGAAAAACCATAATGTAATTCTCTTTCAAAAACTCTTTCCAATGTAATCTATAAAGAAACCTTGTAATTTTATCCTCTCCATAAGGCGCACAAGAATAAGGTGTTCGACAAATCAGAATAGCATGTTTTTCAGTATTATCCTTAGGAGCATAAATGGCCGTGAAAAGTTTAACACCGTCACGCATAGGAATCATAATTTCCTTTTTTGTGTAATGTTCTCTAATCCAACTTTCATCAATGGTTTGAGCAAAGTTAGCAACGCTAAAAAATAATAGAATAGCAGTAAGTATTTTCTTCATTTTTAATTCATAATTAACTCCGTTGGGGGCTTTGCCGTTCATAATTAACTCCGTTGATGGCTTAGCCGAGATTACACCCTCACCCCAATCACACAAATATCATCTACTTGTTCTTGAGTACTTCGCCATTCAATATGGGCGTTATATAATGCTTCGCGTTGTTCATTCATGGGCAGGTGTTGTATTCTTAACAATAATTCTTTGAACTTTCCTTTTGAATATTTCTTGGCTTTGGGTCCACCAAATTGGTCGGCGTAACCGTCTGTAAAAAGGTAGAGAGTTCTTTTACTACTACTTTCATTTTCTAAATAAGTTGGAATTGTTCTTAATTTAAATATTTCCATTTTCTCGGATTTGCCTACTGGAATTTTATCGCCTTCTAGTTCTACCAACTGATTATTAAGTATTAGAATTGGTTTGTGATTTGCCGCAGAGTAAGTAATATGGTTGGAGGTTGTATCAAAACATAAAAGAGTACAATCCATGCCGTCTTGGGCACCATCAGAACCAATACTTGCAACTAATCTTTGGCGAACATGATTTAAAATTTGATGTGGTTCAGCAATGTTTTTTTCGTTGATAGCTTCGTTCAAAAACGTTGCATTAAGTAAGCTCATAAATGCACCTGGCACTCCGTGTCCTGTGCTATCGCAAACAGCTAAATAAAAACGATTTCCTTTCTTAGTAGCCCAGTAAAAATCGCCACTTACAATATCCTTGGGTTGAAACAATAAAAAATGTTCGGGTAAATTTTGTTGCAATATTTCATTGCTGGCAAGTAAGGTAAACTGAATGCGTTTGGCGTATTCGATACTATCTGTAATTTCTTGATTTTTATGTTCTACAATCTTTTTTTGTTCTTCAATCAATGCTTTTGCATTTCGGTTTTGCTGCAAACTGCGGAACACACCAATTGCAATAATCAGTATTAATATAAATCCACCTACGAGACTATTGCGTACTATTTTTTGCTTTTGTAATTCTTGTTTAGCTATGGCATCTTTCTTTTCTTGAATGATTTTTTCTTCTGCCTCTTTCTTTTCGATTTCTAGCACAAGTATTTTTTGGTTATTGGCTTTATTATTAATAGAATCTTGTAGTGCATATATTACTTTGTAGCAGCGCAGCGCTTCATTGTTGCGTTTTGTTTCTTCATATAACTTCGCTAAGTTTAATTCAACAAGCAATAATTCGCTTTTTGCACCAATTTCAATATCAATTTGTTGTGCAACTTTTAATAATTCCTCAGCTTCTTTGTATTGCTTATTTTCAATATAAATTTGAGCTATGTAATTATTATTGACAGCAATTCCATTTCTTATTTTGTTTTCAGTATTGATAGATAATGCTTCGGAAAAATAGTTTAATGCTTGAGGTTTTTGATTCATTGCCAGATATGCAAGTCCCAAAAAATTTAGTGTTTCACCCATTTCTTGCATTTGTTTATTGTCCTCTGCAATTACTAATGCGCGCTTCAAACAATTAATTGACTTATCATATTCTTTGAGATTAATATACGTCAAACCCAATCCAGCTAAACTGGATTCTATATTATTTAAATCATTTATTTTCTCGAAAATTTCTAATGCTTTCAATTCGTAGTTCAAAGCAAGTTTGTAATTAGAAAGAGAGTTATAAACATTACCAATAATACCATAACTCAAGGCTACAGCCCTCTCATTTTTTATTTTCTGATTTACTTTCAGAGCTTCGAAACTGTATTTAAGAGATTCGGAAAAATTTCCAATATCATCATAGAAATTGGCAATACCCACCAAGCGTTTCCCAATACCAAATTGGTATTGTAGTTTCCTGTCCATTTCAAGTGCTTTAAAATAATACTCTTTGGCCAAAGGCAATTCACCTTTCAATCGGTAACCAATTCCCAAATTCCCTAAGGCGTTAGAATAACCCGACCATATTTTAAGATTAGAATTTGCTACAATATGTTCGCAAATTTTAATTGATTGTTGCGATAGAATTATTGTTGAATCAGGGAATGCGTTTCGAAATAAATATGCTAATGAGTTAAGATGATTTACCTTAACTGTGTCTAGTTTATCATATTTAATTAAGGTTTTTAAAGAATCGACTAAGTCTTTGTTTACAGCAAAAGATTGCTTCGTTGCACCTACAATGACCATTAAAAGTATTATTACTATCTTCCTCATTCTTGATTATTAAATCTTAAATAATTTACACCCTCACGCCAATTACACAATTATAAATAACATAATCATTAAAGTCTAATAATTGATTATTTATATTTACATTAATTTTTCGATTAAAGAAATAGCTATTAAATGCAATAATGAGTTTTACATGTATTTCGATATTTTTCTTGTATTCCTCTTCACCAAAATAAAAGGAAAACTTATTAAAAAAAATCAATGCTTAATATGTAATTGTAAAAATTAAATTATTTTTAACCAAATAAATATAGAATTATGAACAACCTTGTTTTATCATCAACTCCAAAAACGCCAGCTATTAATTTTAATTCAACTACAGGAATTTTATTTTTAAAAGGAAAATCTATACCAGAAAATACATTTAAGTTTTACCAAGAATTGACTGATTGGTTGAATGAGTACTCAATAAGTCCGGCAGCAGAATCTCACTTCAATATCTATCTTGAGTATTTTAACACCTCATCGGCAAAAAGAATATTAGACTGTCTTAAAATTCTGCAAAGAATTGGTGATGAAGGAAAAACAAAGGTTCAAATAAATTGGACTTATGAAGAAAATGACACCGATATGTTAGAAGCTGGAGAAGATTTTAGGGACATGTTGCACATCCCTTTTAATATTTCATCAGTTCAAGAAGAAGACTAAAAATAGCTTTTATTCATGCTATAAATATTTCTTAGGTTTTTTTGTGTAACGCCAACCAGTAAAAAGATTACCCATTGCTTTAAATGCATTTGCAAACGCATTAAAATACAATGTAATTGAAAGTAAAAAACTCATTACCCAAATTACAAAAACATTGATATCAAATGTATCGAAATAACTTCCAAATACGGGCTTTTCAGGTGCGTAAAAATGCGCATTTAAAAAGTTTGATTGTGGAGGCAAATTAAAAATATTGTCGCTGAGTTGTATAAAGTGATTATCAATTTCCTCAATACGTTCTTCGTGCGCAACATTTTTAACTGCATCAGCAACAGCTAAATTTTCATTGTTCTGTTTCCAAATAGCAAATGCTTTCTCACTCGCTTGATTCGGCGCTAATTGTTTAACTATTCTTTGCTTTTCTTTTGAAGCTTGTAAATTTTTATCTCTGTAAAATTCTTCTAATTCGTCAAAGTGTTTTCTGAGCGCTATTAGAGTTTTCTTGTCGAATGAATGAGCGTTTAGCAAATTCATTTTCGTGAATTTAATTTCCGATAACCGTGATTCATCTTCCAATTCATTTTTTAATGTAAGTAAGGCATTTGCTAATTTGGTTTCATTGTTTTTTTCATTCAATAATGCTTCGGCATCATCCAATTTTGTTCGCATTGCATCAAGCCAAAAATTCAATTTAAAGGTTGCAAAACTGGCGTGTTTATCTACATTGTAGAAATATTTTTCGTAAGCATTATTTGTAAATTGATTCACAGCCAATGCTTCGTAAGCCCAAAAGCTCGTCATTATTTTTCCAGCAAATGGCACTTCACTTTTAGAAGAGAGAGAAGGATGTAAATTTTCGAACTTTACAATTAATCCGCTTAGCAATAGTTGCGGTATCAATAAAAACGGAATTAAAATATAAATGGTTACGGCAGAATTAAAGGTGGCAGAAATATTTAATCCCAACATATTGGCAAAACAAGAGGTGGTAAAAAGCACCAGCCAATATTGAAAATACATATCTCGAATTTCTAAAATACTATTACCAATCAACACAAAAAACAGAGCTTGTATGGCCGAGAATGTAAACATCAATACAATCTTACTCCATAAATAACTCGACTTACTTAAGCTTAAAAATGATTCGCGTTTTCTAATTTTACGGTCGGCAATAATTTCTTCGGCACTTACGCTTAAGCCTAAAAATAAGGCCACAATCACGCTCATAAACATATATGCAGGAATATTCATATTATCTGCAAACACATATCCCGTTTCGCTTTTAGGATTGATATATCTAACTAAAAAAGCAAGAATTAAGGCAAGTACAGGTGCTTCAAGCAAGTTAATAAGCATGTATTGTTTATTGCTTAGTTTACTTAACACATCGCGCTTTAAGAATACTTTGAATTGTTGCCATTTGGTTGGAATTTGAAAAATACCTGGTGGCAATTCTGAATTTTTACTGTCAATATTTTCAGCATGGTGATTCTGTACAAAGTATTTATTCCATTGTGCGGGAGAAATTTTTCGTTTCTGTGTATTGTTACCGTATTCGTCTAATACCTGTGCTTCAATAATATTAAAAATCTGTTCAGGGTTTACATTACCGCATACCATACATTCGCTTTCATTTGCATTGATATGGCTTACTACATTCTTAAAATAGATTACCGCTTCAACCGGATTGCCATAATAAATGGGATATCCACCAACATCTAACAATAAAAGTTTATCAAACATTTTAAAAATATCTGATGATGGTTGATGAATAACAACAAAAACTAACTTGCCTTTCAGTGCTAGCTCCTTCAGCAAATCCATTATATTTTCGCTGTCGCGCGATGACAAACCACTTGTAGGCTCATCAACAAAAAGGATGGATGGTTCACGAATTAATTCTAAGGCAATATTTAAGCGTTTGCGTTGGCCACCACTAATTGTTTTAGAAAGTACATTGCCAACCTTTAAATCTTTTGCCTCATACAAACCTATTTCAGCAAGCAGTCGCAAACATTTATCATTAATTTCATCGTCAGATAAATAGCTAAAACAAAGTTTGGCATTGTAAAATAAATTCTCGTATACGGTCAATGATTCCATCAATAAATCATCTTGAGATATGTGCCCGACAATTCCTTTTAATTTTTGTTTTTCGGTATGAAAATTAATTCCATTTATAAAAACGTTACCTACTGTTGGTTTATCATTACCATTTAAAATATTGAGTAAGGTAGATTTTCCTGCGCCGCTTCCACCCATTATGCCTACTAGCTTTCCTGAGGTTTCCGAAATGCTTAGGTTATGCAATCCAATTTTTCCATTACTAAATTCATAACCTAATTTTTGTGCCTCAAAAACAATTTTTTGTTTGGTATCAGTAGTTAAAAAACAACTTACAATATCACTGTAAAATATGGGTGAAAATTTTGGACTACGTATTGATACTCCTTGATTAAGGATATAAATTTTACCATAACTTATTTGATGTCCGTTAAGTGTAATTTCGCTATTACCAAAGTAGCGCAATACATACATCGATACACTTTTAATAAACATTATTCTAATATGTCCATTAATATGTTCGTTATATAAATGTTTTCTATCAATCGATTGCTTAATACTATTATCAATGATTAGAAAATGATTCTCCTCTGTTAATTCATCGGTAGCTTGACTATTAAAATATATGATACATCTTAAATATTCATCTTCATCAATATTGAAGGAATTTGCAACAGTATCAACAAAATCGCGTTCATCATCAGTAGCTTGCTGTGTTGCCAAAATTATTTCAATTAACCTTAACACAACAATGACCTTCTGACGTTGTGTTAATGATGTATTAAGTTGTTCGCATATTGCAAGTACTTTAACGCCGCTTAGTGACCTTCGTTTGAGTTTCTGGTCACCTTCAGCAACTTTTTCATCTTGTGCAATAATATCATCATATAATTTTAAATATTCAATTGCAGACTCTTCATTTAACTGCTCATATAAAAATGACTCAACCAATTGTCGGCTGCTATTGGCAACTGTTTCAATTTTTGCTACCAACGCAAAGAGTTTAATGATTGCCTTTAAAATTGACTCACTCATTGTTTTATATTTTGTATGTGATTTTTAAAATAAACAAAAAAGCACTACCAAAATTGGTAATGCTTTTTGCAAATTTATAATGAATATTATTTTACAACTTTTTCTCTGGTTGATTTTACTACCTCAGCTAATTTGGCAACTGTAGCTTTTGTTAATTCTTTGGTATCTTTAAAAGAAGCGTAAACTGATTTTAAGTTTTCAAAATCAGTAATTAGTGCCGCAAAGTCATCCTTATCTTTAAACTGATTCATTACAGATAATAAATTATCTAAGTGTGTTTTTTGCTCATAAATTTTATTGTACAAAAATTCTGTTTTTGCGTTGCGCTCATAATTGCTTAATCCTTGCAAGGCAAAGTTTTGACTTTCAACCCAACTGCCGCAAACAATTAAAGTTGCAATTTCCAATCTATTGCTACTTTTTATGTTGTTATATGATTCGTAGTAAACATCATCAGCAATTTTAACCAAGGTATCTTTGTTACTTAATTTACTCTCGAAATTTGCACCCGCTACTTTATCAAAGCTCTCTAAAGCATTTAAAGATTCTGCCAGTTTGCGCACCGTTTTGAATGACTTCAATACTTCTTGTTTTTTGTCATAAGTACTTAAATATCCAAGGTCGACAGAATATACTCCGAAGTTTAGTGCACGTTTGCTTTCGGTGACATAATTTTTCTCATTATCTACGTTATTGATAGAGGCTTTATCATATTTAACACCGGCTTTTGCAATTTCATTTACCATGTCTAATGGTTTAGGAAAGTTTGCCATCATTTTATCGAATTCAAACATTGTAAACTCTTCCTTTGCAGCTACTGCAGTATCTTGTTGCTTATTTGTTTCGGTATCAACTGTTGGCGCTGAATTATTTCCGCAAGAACTAAGTAATAATGTAGCAATTGATGCTGATGTAAAAATTATCTTTTTCATACAAATTATATTTTTTTCAAACGTAATTTTTTTTATCAAAGTTGACAAATTAAATTACAAATTCATTTTAGTAAGCCGAGATTACACCCTCACCCCAATCACACAAATATCATCTACTTGTTCTTGAGTGCTGCGCCATTCAATATGGGCGTTATATAATGCTTCGCGTTGTTCATTCATGGGTAGGTGTTGTATGCTTAGTAGTAATTATTTGAACTTTCCTTTTGAATATTTTTTGGCTTTTGGTCCACCAAACTGGTCGGCGTAACCGTCTGTAAATAAATAAATGGTATCTCCCTTTTGTAGTTGAATGGTATGATTAGTAAATGGTTTTGGATTGTCGAATTTGCCGATGGGCTGTTTATCAGCCTTCACTTCGTCTAGTTCAAAGTTCAAAGTTTCAAGTTCAAAGTTACTTTCACTTTGCACTTTACCTTTTGCACTTTTAATCACATAGAGTGAGTTATTTGCACCTGCCCATTGTAGCTCACCTGTTTGGAGATTGAGCGAACAAAGTGAAGCATCCATGCCATCCTGAATTTCATCTCCAACATCATTATTTTTGCTTAGGTCTTCTATTACAAGTTCTGCTACTTTATCTAGTATTTTGGCAGGTTGAGTTAAGCCAAATTCTTTCACTGCTTTATTGAGTGCATTGCTGCAAACTACTGATACCATTGCGCCCGGAACGCCATGGCCAGTGCAGTCGCAAGCGGCGAATAGAATAGCCTCTCCGTTTTTATTCTTCTCCAATTTCGGCGAATTCATCCAATAAAAATCGCCTGCAACAATGTCTTTGGGTAGGTACAATATGAAGGATTGTTCAAGGTACTTCGAAACTATTTTTTGCGGCGGTAGTATGGTGTTTTGAATGCGCTTGGCGTATTCGATGCTATCAAGGATTTCGGTGTTTTTGCGCTCTACTTCAGCTTTTTGTTTTTCTATAATATTTTTAGCATTTCGATTTTGTTTTAAACTTCTAAATATACCAAGTGCTATTATAAATAATAATAGAAATCCACCAATAAAACTATTTCTAATGATTTTTTGAATTTCTTTATCTTTGGTTATTACATCAATTTCCTTATTTTTCCTTTCTTCTAAAAGATTAGATTCTAGTTGTGAAATTTTATTTTGTGTTTCGTTGTTAGATATTGAATCCAAAATTGATTTAGCCTGATTAGAAAAATCGTAAGCCTCTTTATATTTACCAAGTTGATAGAGAATTAGAGCTTTTGTAGAATACCTAGTTGCTAACTCATCATAACGTTTATTTTTTTCGAAATATGGAATGTCTTCATTTACAATTTTTAAGGCACTGTTATATTCTTTCATTTCAATATAAAGACGTGCTAAATTTCCATTACAATCATAAACAAAACTTGGCATAATAGTGTATGCCATTTGTTTTGATTTTAAATAATAAGACTCTGCAATTTTATATCTTTTCTGCTGTTTAGGTATGTACGCATAGTTATGATACAGCATCATTAATGCTCCACTATCCTTTCTATTTTCAAGCTGCTCTATAGCTAAAAAATAACTTTCTTCTGCCTTTATTAAATCTTGCTTTGCAATATAGAAATAGGCTAATGTCATATAGTGCCCACCATTGTTATTAATTGAAGTGTCTAATTTTGAAATCTCATTAATTACAATTAAAGCATCATCAAATTTTTTGTTGTTTACAAATAAATTAATTCCAGAATTTAATAATTCAAGCAGTAGCTCTCTTTTTTTGTTTTTACGCGCTTCTTTAACTCCTAAATTATAGTAATCCAAGCTTTTTTCATATTTACCCATTCGATTGAATTCCCAAGAAAGCAATTGATACGATTTTATTTTTTCTTCAATAAGATGATTTTTTTCAGCTACTTTTAATCCTCTTAGTCTATATTCCAGTTTCAAATCATCTCGGCCTTTATAACCATATAAATCATCTAAACGCCTCATGATTCTCCATTCAGTTTTGGGGTTAACTAATGTTAAATTTGCTTCTGCATATCTAGCATAATAAAAAGCAGAGTCAGTTTTATTTAATTCATACAGGTATTCAAAACTTAACTGTATTGCTGTCATAACTTTATTACTATCTTCTTTTTGTGTCTTAAATGCATAGAGTAACGAGTCAATTTTTGCCTGCCCTTTTAGGTTAGAATTGTGTTTAACATCAGCAGTAGTTTGCTTAGTAACGCCCACAACAAATAATAGTATAAGAAACAACTTTTTCATATTCAAAATTCAAAATTTATAATTATCAATTCGTATTTATTTTTATTTTTATTTTGTATTGATGCTGCTTCGCGGTTATAATTCATCTCGGCTTAGCCGAGATTACACCCTTACCCCAATCACACAAATATCATCCACTTGTTCTTGAGTGCTGCGCCATTCAATATGAGCGTTATATAATGCTTCGCGTTGTTCATTCATGGGTAGGTGTTGTATGCTTAGTAGTAAATCTTTGAACTTTCCTTTTGAATATTTCTTGGCTTTTGGTCCACCAAATTGGTCTGCGTAACCATCGGTAAATAAATAAATGGTATCACCTTTTTGTAGCTGTATTGTATGATTGGTAAATGGTTTTGGATTGTCGAATTTGCCGATGGGTTGTTT